>CAJMMS010000057.1 GCA_905214675.1 uncultured bacterium | reverse complement strand
AATCGGTGATTTCCTTTTCGTACATGCGCCAGGAAACCACCGCAAATTTTTATTTCACAGCTTTACATTTTATCTTCTTGGAGTACTTTCCATAACTCACATTTTTTCCTTTTTTCCGGAAAGCTCTCACGCGATAGTAGACGGTTTTCTTTGAGCGTTTCTTTATTACAAAATTTGTTTTCTTGCCAGATTTTTTTACTTTTACCCATTTTTTATTCTGGTAACGGTAAATCTCATACCCGGAGGCATTTTTTACTCTTTTCCAGCTAAGGATTACTTTGCCGGATTTTTTATAGGCAATCTTCACTCCGGTTACTTTGGCAGGGGTGGCTGGTTTGGTTTCCGGCTGTGGTTTTTCTGTCTCATTGCTATCTGGAATAGCTGGGCGAACTTCCAGTTTCCTGATTGCACTTTCCAGGGTGTTAGCCATTGCATCAACGAGAGCCTGCTGTGTAACAGTGTAACTGCGGTCGATCGAATTAATAGCCTGATTTAAGCGGTTGACACTGTCGGACGTATAGATGCTGAGATCCTGAGGAACCGTTTTCAGCAGTGCGTCGATCTTGCTGTAATCTGCAGGAAAGAGTTCTTTTGGATCTTTGCAGGTCAGACCTTTCTTTTTGGCATAAGCTTCGCCGGCACTTCCGGCAGATGCATATACGACAAAATTATCCGGGCATTCCGTAAAGGCTTCGTAGACATAACCATTATTTTCTTCGTAGGCAATGGCTGTTACGCTGTCCGGAATATAGACTTTTTCCAGATTTGGGCAGGATTCTACCGCATCTTCTTCTAATGTATTTGTTCCTTCGCCGATTTTCAGAATGCGCAGGTTTGGCAGATTAACAAGAGTATTTTTCTCCATTACTTCCATTGGTTTCAAAGTAACTTCTGAAATGCCTGCTGGAACAGAGTAGATTCTGGAAAAATCCTTAGAATAAAGAATACCATCATAAGAAGCAAACACAGGATTGTTTTCGTCTACTACAATCGATTCCAGGGACTGCGAAGAAAAAGAGCGGATTTCATAGTCACTTAAGTAAATTCCATACTGTAATGTTGCTGGAAGTACCAGTTCTTTTGCAATTGTATTCTGAAAAGGATGTTCATAATAAATCTGGTTTTCTGCTGCAATACTGACAACGGAGTGACCGTTACAGCTTGCCGGTATTTCCAGACGGTCCGCATTTCCAGTATAACCAACGACACCGATACCACCTAAATAATAGGTAAATTCAAAGCCATCTTTTTCGTAGAGAACAGCTTCCAGACTGTCTGTTTTATAATGAGAAGAGATGTTGGAAGGATCATCCAGCGAGATCTGCCACATGGACGCATCCACAATGCCCCATGTGCCGTCACACAGAACGAAATCCCATGCATGACCTTCAGTTTCCCAGTAGCCATGGGCGATGATACAAGGAACATCGATAGCAGCGAGCATAGTTTTGCATAAGTTTGCTTTTCCCTGGCAAACACCGGTTTTTTCTTTGAATACTTTATAAGGATCATTATCTCCAAGGTCAGCAGGAGCATCCTCGCCGACAGAAGCTTTCTGGCTGGTATCTTTCGCCCACTGATAGATCGCAGTGATCTTATCTTTGGTCGAAGTATATTTTGATGTTAAATCTAAAGTAAATTCACGGATGGTCTGGTATTGAGAATCCGTAATATTCAGATGTTGTGTTCCGATAAATTTTTTCACGGAATTGCTGTCAAAATCAGAAGTAAGGATCTGCAGACAGTCATCCGTGGTATTGGCAGCTTTTACGGTTGTATGTGCAGGAATTATCATGCATACAAGCAGTAAAACCCCAAGCAAAATAGAATAAATGTGTTTTTTCATGAAATAACCCTTTCTTAAATAGAATCTGATATATGATCAGATAGAAAAAATATTGTCTTTAAACAGTGAACTTTGCTCAGATCACATAATCATTTGCATAACTTTCACGTTGCTGATCCAGAAGATCCTGCAAAGTGATACCATCTACATAGTCATCAATGACTTTCTTCAGTCCCTTCCATACAGAAAGTGTCGTACACATGTCGGCTCTCTGACAGAGTACCGGATCATTGTCCAGGCAGGCAACCGGCGACAGACTTCCTTCCGTTGCACGTAAAATATCACCTACGGTGTATTTGTCCGGTGTTTTTGCCAGACAGTATCCGCCCTGGAATCCGCGGCTTGCGAGCAGAAAACCGGATTTGTTCAGGATCGGGATGATCTGTTCCAGATATTTTTTGGAAATATCCTGTCTTGCTGCGATGTCTTTTAAAGCAATGTAACCCTCGTTCTGATGTTCTGCAAGATCCAGAAGCATACGCAGAGCATATCTTCCTTTTGTAGAAATTTTCATTTTTTCTCACCTCGTTTCATATATTAGTAGTGTTGAAGGTATGGTTTCCTCTGGCATCATAATATCATATTTCCTATCGTATTTCTATAGATTAAAAAAGGAAGTTTGAAAAAAATGAAAAAAGGTGTTGACAAATCCTGGATGTTGGCATATAATTCGAGTAAATCATATAAAACATATCGAAAAGGTAGGAATAAATAAGGAGGAAAATAACATGTCCAACATTTATAAAGGAACTTTAGGATTGATCGGAAATACACCACTGGTAGAAGTTGTAAACATAGAAAAAGATCAGGATCTTTCAGCAACTGTCCTGGTAAAGCTTGAGTACTTTAACCCGGCAGGAAGCGTTAAAGACCGTATTGCAAAGAGCATGATCGAAGACGCTGAGAGCAAAGGACTTCTGAAAGAAGGTTCCGTTATCATCGAGCCGACATCCGGAAATACCGGTATCGGACTGGCATCCATCGCAGCAGCAAAAGGATACAGAATCATCCTGACCATGCCGGATACGATGAGTATTGAAAGAAGAAACATCCTGAAAGCATACGGTGCAGAACTGGTGCTGACAGAAGGTGCAAAGGGTATGAAAGGTGCTATCGCAAAAGCAGATGAGCTGGCAAAAGAAATCCCGAACAGCTACATTCCGGGACAGTTTGTAAACCCGGCAAACCCGGCAGCACACAGAGCAACCACAGGTCCGGAAATCTGGAAAGACACAGACGGCAAAGTAGACTTCTTTGTAGCCGGTGTTGGTACAGGCGGAACACTGACAGGTGTTGGTGAATATCTGAAAGAGCAGAATCCGGATGTCAAGATCGTGGCAGTAGAGCCGGCAACTTCCCCGGTCCTTTCCGAAGGTAAGGGAGGTCCACATAAAATCCAGGGTATCGGTGCCGGATTTGTACCGGAAGTACTGGATACAAACATTTATGATGAGATCATCAAAGTAGAAAATGAAGACGCATTTGCAACAGGCAAACTGATTGCGAAAAAAGAAGGTGTACTGGTAGGTATTTCCTCAGGTGCAGCTCTGTACGCAGCAATCCAACTGGCAAAACGTCCGGAAAACAAAGGAAAAACAATCGTAGCACTGCTTCCTGACACAGGAGATCGTTACTACTCCACAGCATTATTTACAGACTAAGATGCGAGCATTTTGCAGAGCATCCTGGAACTCCAACATTATTTGAAGAAAGGTAAAATGCCACGCCAGATGGCAGTAAAAGGTGAATAACATGAGCGAAAAAATTACAAGAGAGAACAGAAAATTTAAATTTGAAACATTACAGCTTCACGTAGGTCAGGAAACTCCGGACCCGGTAACCGATGCAAGAGCAGTTCCAATTTATCAGACTTCTTCTTATGTATTCCGTAACTGCGATCATGCAGCAGCAAGATTTGGTCTGGCAGATGCCGGTAACATCTACGGAAGACTGACAAACCCGACAGAAGATGTATTCGAAAAGAGAATCGCAGCACTGGAAGGTGGCGTTGCAGCACTGGCAGTAGCATCCGGAGCAGCAGCTATCACATATACGATTGAAAACCTGGCACAGAACGGTGACCACATCGTATCTGCAAAAAATATTTACGGTGGTTCCTTCAACCTGCTGGAGCACACACTGCCACAGTACGGTATCACAACAACCTTTGTAGATATCTTTGATCTGGACGCAGTAGAAGCAGCTATCCAGGATAACACAAAAGCTGTTTATATTGAGACTCTGGGCAACCCGAACTCGGACGTAGTAGATATTGAAGCTGTCGCAAAAATCGCTCATGCACATAAAATCCCGCTGGTTGTAGATAATACCTTTGCAACACCATACCTGGTAAGACCGATCGAGTACGGTGCAGATATCGTTGTACATTCTGCAACAAAATTCATCGGCGGTCATGGAACAACCATCGGCGGTGTTATCGTAGATGGCGGTAAGTTCGACTGGGAAGCATCCGGTAAATTCGCTTCTCTGACAGAACCGAACCCAAGCTACCATGGCATCAGCTTTACAAAAGCGGTAGGACCTGCAGCATTTGTTACAAAAATTCGTGCGATCCTGTTGAGAGATACCGGTGCAACCATTTCTCCATTCCACTCATTTATTTTCCTGCAGGGACTGGAAACACTGTCCCTGAGAGTAGAGCGTCATGTAGAGAACGCGCTGAAGGTCGTACAATACCTGAAGAATCATCCACAGGTAGAAGAAGTACATCATCCGTCTGTATCTGAGGATCCGACACAGAAAGAGCTGTATGCAAAATATTTCCCGAACGGAGGCGGTTCTATCTTTACCTTTGAAATCAAAGGTGATGCACAGAAAGCAAAAGATTTCATTGACAATCTGGAGCTGTTCTCCCTGCTGGCAAACGTAGCCGATGTAAAATCTCTGGTTATCCATCCGGCAACTACTACGCACAGTCAGTGCACAGAGGAAGAACTTCTGGATCAGGGAATCAAACCAAACACCATCCGTCTGTCCATTGGTACAGAGAACATTGATGACATCATCCAGGATCTGGACGAAGCATTTAAAGCAGTGCAGTAAAACACCAGCGAGAAATATAAAAATAAAGAAATGGTCGTGGAAACGAGAGCAGAAAAATGTGCGAAAGAAGCACAGAGTTCTGCTCTTTTTATCTTAGCCGGAAATTGCGTTCGACCTGAATTTACAGAAAATGGTTCGAAAAGAAAAAAATTATGGAGAAAAGAATAAACTGGAAAATTGTCAAGCAAGAAAGACTTGACTTCTTTCCGATGTCATGATAGACTGGTCTGGCGAATGGAAGTAGGTCTTTTTTTTATGCCTAAAATTCATCAGCCCGCAAAGGCTGTGAGCAAAAAACAAAGAGAGCGAGGTGGAAGTTTTGCGCACAAGAATTACATTGGCATGTACAGAATGCAAACAGCGTAATTACAACATGACAAAGGACAAGAAAACTCATCCTGAGAGAATGGAAACCAAAAAGTATTGCAGATTCTGCAAAAAACACACGAATCACAAGGAAACCAAATAAGCCGGGTGCGAAAGGATAAGTGATTATATGAGCGAAAAGGAAAAGAAAGAAAAAGCTCCTAAAAAAAGCTGGTTCGACGGCCTGAAAGCTGAGTTCCGCAAAATCATTTGGCCGGATCAGAAATCCATCGGCAAGCAGACGGCAGCAGTCCTTAGCGTTTCGGTAGTACTGGGCGTTCTGATCACCATCATTGATATGATCGTACAGTACGGTGTTGATTTCTTAGTAAAATAAGGACAGGGTGATAATATGTCAGATGCAAACTGGTATGTAGTTCATACTTATTCAGGGTATGAGAACAAGGTAAAGGCCAACATTGAAAAGACAATTGAAAACCGACACCTGGAGGATCAGATCCTTGAGGTAAGAGTTCCGATGCAGGAAGTTGTGGAAGTGAAGAATGGCGCCAAGAAACAGGTTATGAAAAAAATGTTTCCGGGTTATGTTCTTCTTAACATGATCATGAATGATGATACCTGGTATGTCGTAAGAAATACCAGAGGTGTTACCGGCTTTGTTGGACCTGGATCCAAACCAGTTCCGCTTACAGAGGAGGAAATGGCACCACTCGGAATCAAACCTGCAGAACTTGAGATTGATTTCGAAGAAGGAGATACCGTTACCATCACAGCAGGTGTATGGAAAGATACGGTAGGTGTTATTCAGTCCATAAATCCAAGTAAACAGATCGTGACAATCAATGTCGAACTGTTCGGACGTGAGACTCCGGTAGAGATCAGTTTCACAGAAATCAAAAAAATGTAATATTTTTGGTATGCGTCACCGGTTTTTACCGGATGTCGCAAATGTTGTAAGTAACAGAGAACCGCTTCGGATCGATCGGAACCGAAGCAAGTGGGAGGGAAACCCCCGACAATACCACATAGGAGGTGCCTAAGATGGCAAAAAAAGTAACAGGTTATATTAAATTACAGATTCCTGCTGGAAAGGCAACACCGGCTCCACCAGTTGGTCCGGCACTTGGTCAGCATGGTGTTAACATCGTTCAGTTTACAAAGGAGTTCAATGCAAGAACAGCAGATAAAGGTGATCTGATCATCCCTGTTGTTATTACAGTATACGCAGACAGAAGCTTCAGCTTCGTAACAAAGACTCCGCCGGCAGCAGTACTGCTGAAAAAAGCATGCAACATCAAATCTGGTTCAGGCGTTCCAAATAAGACAAAAGTTGCTACAATCTCTAAAGATAAAGTAAAAGAGATCGCTGAAATGAAAATGCCGGATCTGAACGCAGCATCTATAGAAGCAGCTATGAGCATGATCGCTGGTACAGCTCGTTCTATGGGTATCACTGTAGAAGACTAATTCATTTCATACAGGCTTCACAGTAGGCCTGCGACTCTGTAAACGAAAACGAAAAAACGTGGGAGGGATATTCCCGCAAACACCACCAGGAGGTTATTTAATATGAAACGAGGAAAGAAATACGTAGAGGCTGCGAAAGCAGTTGATCGTGCAACTCTCTATGATATTCCAGAAGCAATTTCTTTAGTAAAGAAAGTTGCTGTTGCAAAATTTGATGAAACAATCGAAGCTCATATCAAAACAGGATGTGACGGACGTCACGCAGATCAGCAGATCCGTGGTGCAGTAGTTCTGCCTCATGGAACTGGTAAAACAGTTCGCGTTCTGGTATTCGCTAAAAACGCAAAAGCAGACGAAGCTCAGGCAGCAGGTGCTGATTTCGTAGGCGGAGAAGAACTGATCCCGAAGATCCAGAATGAAGGATGGCTGGATTTTGACGTAGTAGTAGCAACTCCGGACATGATGGGTGTTGTAGGTCGTCTGGGTCGTGTACTTGGTCCTAAAGGACTGATGCCAAACCCGAAGGCTGGTACCGTTACTATGGATGTAGCAAAAGCTATCGCTGATATCAAAGCTGGTAAGATTGAGTACAGATTGGACAAAAACAATATTATCCATGTGCCACTTGGAAAAGCTTCCTTCGAAGAGGATGCACTGCGCGAAAACTTCCAGACGCTTATTGATGCAATTAATAAAGCAAAACCAAGCACACTGAAAGGTCAGTACCTGAGAAGTGTTACAATCGCTCCTACTATGGGACCGGGCGTAAAACTGAATCCGGTAAAACTGGTTTAATTCAAGTTTGTAAGGCGAGCAGAGGCCGCTGTATCGAGTGATCGGTACAGCGGCCTTTTTTAAAATTTATAAAAAAACATAAAACTGCTAAAATCTGATTGTTTTTTTACTGACTTTTATGGTAAGATAATAGCATGATGTAAAACAAATATGAAATCAAGGGGGAAATTTTACATCTGTTGTTACTGAAAAACGGGTTTGTTTTAGTAAATCTGCACAGAAGAATATGTTATGCAATGCATGACGCACACCTTTTATCAGGAATGCCAGAGCCATTCTTGAAATTTAAAAACAGGAGGATTTTATGACAGGAAAAAAAGCATGGAGTAATATGGCAAAAAGGACAGCCTGTATAATGACAGTACTGTGTGTCAGCGCGGCATCTGTGGTGCCTCAGATGGGAACATACACAGAAGTTTTCGCGGCGGAAGAAAGTACGGAGGATCTGACCGAAGGTCTGACTGCGTATTTGCAGTTTGACGACAGTCTGGCAGCAAACAGTGTATCGGATTCTTCCCTGACCATTACTGCTCAGGGCAATGGAGTGACAAAGAAAGAGAACGAAGGAGTTTCAGGAAGTGCAGCATATTTTGACGGAAAATCAGGTTCTTCCATAAAACTGGCAAGTGCGGTCAATACTGCTGCAGATGACATTACACTGATGGCATGGATCAAGTGTGACAGTGATATGTTCAGCGGTACAACGGATAAAAAATATCTGTTTCAGCAGACAGGAACCGGAAGAAGTATTCTTTATCTGGATTCGAATATGAAACTTGGCACGTATCTGACTGCCAGCGATTCCCTCAGTGAAAAGTCGGTTTCCGGTGGTAAATGGGTGCATGTAGCATTTACCAGCAACCATACAACGAAAAAAGCACAGTTCTATATTGATGGAAAACTGGTTAATGAAAATACCATGAGTGGAGATTTTGTCAATGCCATGACTGATCTGCTGATCGGAAATCACAAAAATGCGACAGCGACCACTGGATTCAAAGGATACATGGATGAAGTCCGTTACTATAAAAAAGTTCTGACACAGGCTCAGGTTAAGAGTATTTACGATCTTCATTCTGACAAGGCAATTCCAAATGTGGATATTACGGTAGATACTTCGGATGACTTAAGAGAAATATCAAAGGCAATGTTCGGTATCAATCATCGTTATCACAATAATGGTTACAGCTCATGGAACGCAACGGAAAAGAAAATTGAAGATAAATTTAATGCTTATGTAAAAGAAGCAAAATTCGGATCGATACGTTATCCGGGTGGAACGGTGTCGAATCTGTTTGACTGGAAACGAAGCATCGGGCCGGCAGAAAAGAGAAAGAAAACCGTTCACGGACTGCCTGCAAATTCAGAACCGATTTCACCGAACTTTGGACTGGATGAGGCAATGACCTGGATTTATGATGATGTCGGCGCAGAAGCAGTCTGGGTTTATGGCATGGGACAGGGAAGCGCAGCAGATGCGGCAGACCTGATCGAATACTTAAATGCACCGGCAGATGGTGGCGCGACGAATCCAAACGGTGGTGTAGACTGGGCAGAAGTACGTGCCGAAAATGGTCATCCGGAGCCTTACGGTGTGACACGTTTTGAAATCGGAAATGAAATCGGCTATTCACAGCAGACATACTGGATGGACGGCAGGGCAAGCGGCACAAACTGGATGGATACTTATATTGATGGCGGTCGTATGAGTTTTGACAAGAATACCAGAACCGTTCAGGATGAGGACTGGAGAAGTTCAGCGGCAAACAGCAATGGAACAGCAAACCAGGTGCGTTATGTACGTTATGCACCTGCAGTGGAAGGTTCGGTATCCGTTTATGTCGGCGGAACCCAGTGGCAGATTGTAGCTTCTCTGGAAGGACAGGGAGCAAAGAATGTCTGCACCGTAGATGAAACAACAGGAAAGATTACTTTTGGCGATGGAACAAATGGAAATATTCCGCAGTCTGGTCAGGCAATTACAGCCGCTTACCAGAGTGACAGAGATGGTTTCAAAGCATATTATCAGGCAATGAAACAGATTGCAGAAGAACTGGATATGGATATTCAGGTTTATTGTGGAAGTGGTGAGCAGGTATCCTTCGTGAAGAAGATGGCAGAAAAAGGCTATAATGCTTATTACGATGGCGTTGTTATCCATCCGTACAGTGATACAAACGGCGGAGTCATCAAGGATGATGATCCGGAGTTTTATGAAAAAGTGCTTGGACGTTCCCAGCAGCACAATATGTCGCGTGTGAAAAATTTGGTAGATGCCATGAATCAGTATGCACCGGGTATGGGAAAAGTGCCGGTTCTGTCAGAATTTGGTGTATATAACCACAATACCCAGTTTGTGCGTGCGATTGGACATGCTGTTTATATCGCAAACGAAATGATCGATTATATAGGATTTGGAACACCTTATATCAACAAACACTGTCTGGTGGATTATCCTTACGGTGCAGATAATCTTGGCTCCGGTTCGCAGTGCGTCATTCAGGCAATTAAACAGAGTGATGGCACGACCGATTTCGTGTCTACACCTTCTGCTAAGATGTTCTCCATCTTTAATAACATGACAGGAACCACACAGGTAAGACAGACTATAGAAGGGAATTCTACTTACTGTACCTATCAGGGTTATGGAGTGCCGCTTGTAAAGGCGATTTCCTCCAAAGATGAAGAAGGAAATACTTATATTACAGTTATTAATAACAGCAAAGATGATGTTACGAATATTAATCTTGCGCTGGATGGCAGAGACCTGACAGGCAAGGAGATCAAAGTGTGGTATCTGACTTCTGACAGTGTGCTGGATGAAAATACACAGGCAGAGCCAAATAAAGTAACCGTACAGAAAACAAACGTTTCCGCAACAGAAGAGACCATGAAATACACACTGGCACCACATTCCATCACAGCATTTAAGATCGCCAAAGATGGAGAAGTAGTACCGCCAACAGAAAGCTTTACGGTAAGCGTGAGGGCAGAAGCAGGCGGAAAAGTCAGCGGAGGAGGAACTGTAGAAAAAGGAAAAGAAACGACAGTAACCGCGACCGCAGATGAAGGCTATAAATTTGCAGGCTGGTATAAAGGAACAGAAAAAGTTTCAGATAAAGCACAGTACAAATTTACGGTAACAGAAAATGTAGAACTGACAGCGAAATTTAAGAAGGAAGTAGTACCGCCAACAGAAAGCTGTACGGTAAGCGTGACAGCAGAAGCAGGAGGAAAAGTCAGCGGAGGAGGAACCGTAGAAAAAGGAAAAGAAACGACAGTAACCGCGACCGCAGATGAAGGCTATAAAT
>CAJMMS010000056.1 GCA_905214675.1 uncultured bacterium | reverse complement strand
TCCCTGTTTAAATTCAAGCGTGCGAACGAGCATCGCGAGTTTCGCAATTACCTATGACATAAAAAAAGTGTGCAGCCTGTCTTATAAGCTGGACTTACGCTGACAGGCTACACACTTTTTTATGGCAAGTATAATACTTTAACAAAAGAAAAACGAGCAGCCGGTAAACTGGATTTACGCTTACTTGCTACTCGTTTGCTGTAATTATATTGCCTCTTTTTCAAAAAGTCAAACAAAATTTTTCTTGTTTCACAACAATTTCAAAATCATGCAGCTCCAGGCTCCACTCTCCGTGCTCATTGCTTGTAGATTCGATCCGGCTCTTATCTTTTCGTCACAACAGATTTGCCTTTTGACCAACTTGAGTAAATCTTATTTTTTTTACCATTTACATTCACTGTTTTATATGTGCGGATCCTTACATGATACCTTGATCCGCCTTTCAGCTTTGAAACTTTTCTCTTTGTGTTCTTACTCGTTGGTACTGTCATATTCTTTGCATTTTTAAACTTTGAAGAAACGCTGTATTGAATCTGATAACCTGTTGTCTGCACTGGCTGCCTGCTCCATGCTACCGCAAATCCTTTTGATTTTGCTGTTACTTTTGATACAGCGGTACCTTTTGGCCTGATTGTAAAATCGAGTATTTTCTTTCCACTGTACTGCCCTTTAAAAGAAATCTGAACTTCATATTTTCCAACCTTTTTTCTTCCTGACTGATAGCTCGCAATATAGTCTTTTCCCTCTTCAAGTTTTTCACCCTTACTGGTTTTGACAATAACGGACGGTTTTTGTCTTTTGCCGTTATAGACACAGGAGGTCCTTAAAAGTCTGACGGAAGAAATCTTATAAATCGGGATGGTTTTTCTTACCTTACCACATTCTGTGCAGGAAGAAACTATTTCACCATCCTTTGCTGTTGTAGCTTTTTTTGTCGTTGTTTTATAATTATGAGCAAGTGCAGGAGTCAGATTGTCACGATATTTTGCCCCGCAGGCACAGATATGCTCGGTATAGCCGCCTGCCTTGCATGTAGCATAGACGGTTTGCATACAGTAATCATAATTGTGGACGTGTCCGCTTTCATTTTCTTCATGCCATGTAAAAGTGCAGCGGCGGCAATAGTACCGCGTCATACCTGTATAGGCTGAACCCGGATATTCTTCGAGGGCTATCACCCAGTCATGTCCTAATGCAGGGGTTTTCTGCGGCTCTGTAATCGTCTTTCCACAGAAAATGCAATGCGTTCCACCGGTATAGCCGCTGCCGGTACAGATTGCCTCGATCTTATCGTTGGCGACAGCCTTGTGGGCGACTACGGCTGTTTTTTCCGACTCTGTCACTGTGCCGCATACGGCACAAACTGTACAGGTAAATCCTCCGGTCTGGCAGGTTGCATCAACTGTCTCCGTTACAGGCTGATGTGCTGTACATACGGAGGTTTCAAAGTCAAATTCGTTCGTTTTGGCATATGACTGTGCCACACTGCCAGGCTCTCCTCCAACAACAAAACCGTCAATCTTCTTCGTACCTGCAAGTGGATTATCCGGATTAACCGGACAATATCCAATGGCTTGTGGACCGATGTATTCAACGCTGGCAGGAACCTTTATACCTTTACCTGCTCCATACGAGAAGAATGCCCCTTCATCTAATGCCTGCAAGCCTTCGTTGAGATGCACTGCCCTGATATTTGCTGCCGAGAACGCATTGTTGCCAACAAAACGGACAGAATCCGGCAAAACAATCGTTTCACAGGCATTGTCATTAAATGCACTGTCTCCGATGTAAATAGCACCGCCCAGATCTGCGAATTTCATATTCCCGGCACCTGCAAAGGCATAACCATCAATATACTTACAGCTTTGCGGAAGAATAAGGCCTGCAAGATTCGGCTGGTCGAAGTTCGGGTTCAGTTCTTTCTGTCCTGCAAGAAACTGATAGGATACAAAGACCGTCCCTTCCTTAATGTTTAAAACAGTGTCCTTTGCCATAGTGCCTTTGTATGCATATGCCGCTTTGCCGAAATATACCACTCCGTTAGGCTGATCGTGGAACCAGTCAGTGTCCAGAAATGCCAGTACACCCACATTCCTTACACTCTTCTCCAAATCACCGAAATCATCCAGCTCAGAGCAATCAGCGAAACAACTGCTGCCTATCTGGCGAACATTTCCGCCTCCTTCGATGCTGCGAAGTTTCCTGCAATTTTGAAACGCACTCACGCCAAGGGTGATCAGCGAATCCGGTAAAGTGACCTTATCCAGCACTATGCAGTTTGCCAGTGCACCATTTGTAAGAATTCGAACATTTTTAAGGTCTATTGACTTCAGAGTCGAGTTGCCGCTGTTTATATTATCCCAGCTGTTTCCTCCGTTTGAAATCGGACCGTTCACCTCTAATACATCATCCGGCAAAACCACATTGGCCGTCCGTCCGACGTTCACCCCATTTAAAGTTATGTTTCCACGTGGTATGACAAGATTTTTGATTTTATAGCAGGCTGCAAAACAATCATTTGCTAAAACTGCTGTCTCAGGCAGTTTTATATCCGTCAGCTCAGGCATATTATTCAGGTCAATGTAATTAACACTCTCCGGAACCGTGAGACTGGTGATGGTGGTGCTGCCGCTATCTGTGCCGTCATCCGGTATGATAAGTGATTCCAGTCCATCCGGCAAATTCAATTCTTTCACACCGCTCAGGGAATTCTCGATACGCACCATCTTTGTCCCCGGACGAACAGTTAATTTTTCTGGATATCCTGCGTTCTTGCAGCCAAGAAATACACTTCCACAATAGAGTTCTGCACCGTCAGGAAGGTTTTCATACCATTTCAAAGTATATATGCTTGACCATTCCATATCGCCCAGCGATGCAGGAAAAGTGAAATCTTCAATATTTATACAATCATAAAATGCTGCGTCCTCCAGCGTTGTGAGACCTTCGGGAAGATCCAGTCGATTCAGGCTTTCACACTCACGGAAGCTTCCGTCACCAATGACTTCCAGACCCTCGTGGAACGTAACAGACTTCATGCTGCTACAACCGGAGAAAGCACTGTCATCTATGCGTTTAACACTGCCCGGAATATCCACGGCAGACAATGAAGTACAGTTATAAAAAGCAGCATCGCCTATTTCCTGGACGCTCGATGGAATCGTCACTTTGGTAATATCTCTTTCCCGAAACACACCGGCTCCGATTACCGAAACCGTATCCGGAATGACAGGTGTTTTGCCCGTACCTTTATAGGCGATAAGCTGTCCCTGCCAGATCAGGAAATCATCCGAGCTGTTGTCATAAAGCCAGTCTTCATACATCTTGCTGATTTTTCCTGTGCTGATGTTAAATGCTCCTCCGTGCAGAAACGTATTACTTCCCTTAAAAGTAATGTCAGAAAGATCTGAACAGGAAGCGAAAGCATCCTTTCCGATTTCTGTCACACTGGACGGGATTTCGATTTTTTTCAGGTATGAATTATTATAAAATGCACGTTCCCCTATCGTTTTCAGACCTTCATTCAAAACAATTTCACGCAGTTCAGAATGAACCTGTGCACTCCAGTGCTTTTCATCATAAAATGCATCATCTGCAATATAGGTCACTGTTTCAGGCAAAATAACCTTCTGCACAAATGCATTTGGCTTTGCATATCCTGTACGGAAATTTTGGATACCAACTACGGTATATCCATCAATAGCTGCCGGAATATTAACTTCTCTCTCGTAACCATCATAAGATGTGATTTCAATAGTTGTGGGTGATACAAATGCATAAGTAAATCCGAACCCTGCATCTCCTGGTACCTTTTCTTCTCCCGCAATCCCTGCGGCCTCTGCCGAAAGTGTTGCTGCACCCAACAGCAGCAGCAACATCAGGCAGATTGTGAGCAGCTTACTTATCATGTTCTTTAATCTTGTTTTCATAGGATGCCCTCCTCTCTGTAAGCGTCTTTCTTTGTCCGGCCAGCTATGATAATTATAGCATAGATTATGCCATAACCTGGAGAGGAATTCTTTATAGTTTCCGATGTGTCAATTGACTTTTCGGGAATCTCGGCTCCTGCTTTTTATAAATTACTTTCCTGTTTATTTAATTTTTTTCTGATACAGTCTCCGATACTGGTAATACACAATAATGTCACGACAAGAAAAACACCTGGAATCAGGATAATCCACCAGGCACCTGTAAGCAGTGCCTTTTCTGACAGCGACAACATACTTCCCCAGGAAATAACTTCCAGCGGAAGTCCTATCCCGATGAAACTTAATGTTGACTCTTCCACAATAGCACTTCGGATATTCATGACAACCATAAACATGATGGAAGATAAAAAATTGGGTGCAAGATGTTTATAAAGAATATAAAAAAATCCTCCCCCCATGCACCTGGCCGCAATTACATATTCATTGTTTCGCAGCTGCCGCACTTCTGTTCTGATAATTTTGGCTATACTCATCCAACTTGTAATCCCTATCACAAAAGACAGACTGAATACATTTGCCTTTCCAAGAATGGCCTGCAGAAAAATAACCGTCAGAAGATTCGGAATGCTCAGCAGAATCTCTGTTGCCCTCATGAGCAGCATATCCAGCCAATCCGGTGCCATGCCGCTTACCGTACCAAATACGATTGCAATACCGGTAGATATCACAGTTGCTGCAATTCCGATAAACAGAGACTGTCGTCCGCCATACCAGATCATGGAAAAAATATCACGCCCCATAGTATCTGTTCCAAACAAAAATTCTTTACATGGAGCAATTGTATAATTTTTCAGATCCATGTAAGACGGATCTTTTGTCATGATTCGATTGCAGAACAGACAGCCACCCACGATCAGTATCAGAATGATGACAGACAACCATGGAATCGTATCATACCATCTGTTTTCTTTTTCCGGTACCTGCTGTTCTGCAAGCTCTGGTTTTACTCCAACAATTTCAAACAGGTCACTCATAGTTATCCACCTCCTGCATTTCCGACTGCCTGCTGATACGCATTCTCGGATCGATCCTCTCATTAAGAATCTGTGCAGCCATATTACAGGCAATGATTATGATCCCTGACATCAGACTGATGATCATCAGCAAATTATAGTCTTTATAGCGGGCACTTTCATATGCCAGTGTCCCTATTCCGGGATAAGAAAAAACGGTCTCTGCCACATAAGTTCCTCCCATGATATGCGTTACCGAAATCGCCATAATACTCAGATATGATGGCATGATATTTCTCATACAATGTACCAGCATAATACGGGATTTTTTTATTCCTTTTGCTTTTGCCAGCAGCACATAATCTGCACGGATTTCATCCAGCATTTTATTCCGGACCATGTAGCCATAATACCAGATATGTTCTGTCACGATCACGATCAAAGGCAGGATCATATGTAAGATTCGGTCGGAAATGTTTTTTTCCTGCCCGACTGCATATGCCCCGGAACTTGGCAGCCATCGCAGCGAAACAGAAAATACGAGAATCAGCACCAGCGCCAGCCAGAACTCCGGGACACAGCTTATGATCGTCCCTGCTTTACAGATGATTTTATCCAGCCATCCGCCTTCTTTCCATGCACATATGACTCCCAGCAGCAATGCACCTGCAAATATGATCAAAAAGCCAGTACCGCCAAGAAGCAGGGTATTACCAAGTCTGCTTTTCAGCACATCCAGTACATCCATCTTATATTTATAAGAACGTCCGAAATTTCCATGAAAGACCTGATTGATCCACCTGCTATACTGTACAGAAATTTTATCATTCAGACCAAGTTTTTCTTCTGCCCACTCTCTTTCTTCAGGACTCATCTTTTCCACTCGTTCTCCGTAGTAAGAAAACAGTGGATCTCCCGGTGCAAGTCTGGAAACATAAAATGTCACAAGAGAGAGCAGTCCTACACTGATCATAAAAATCACCAGTTTTTTTCCATAATACAGCATTCGTTCGCCTCTCATAACACTTCACCTTTCTGTCTTTCTATTCTTGGATCCGGTATTGGGACTGCCGCTAACAGCGCTTTGGTGTATTCATGTTCCGGATGGGCGAAAATATCTTTTGTTCTCCCTTCCTCCACCAGTTTCCCGTGATACATAACACCTGTCCGGTCACATAAAAACTCTACCATCGAAAGATCATGGGCAATAAAAAGAAATGAAAAACCCTGTTCTTTCTGTAATTTCCGAAACAGATTTACCATCTGTGCCTGAATGGACACATCAAGCGATGCGATCGGTTCATCTGCCACGATCAGTTCCGGTTTTGTGGAGAGTGCCCGTGCAATCGCTGCTCTCTGCCGCTGTCCACCAGATAATTCACAGGGATACTTTTCCATATAACTGCGGTCCAGTCCCACAAGCTCCAACTGGTTTTCTATCTCTTTTTTACCTGGCCTTCCCTTTTCCGAATAAATACGCAGCGGTTCTGCTACAATATCCCCGATTTTCATTCTCGGATTCAGACTGGATGCGGAATCCTGAAAAATCATTTGCCGTGTCATCTGCAGCATTTTCCGGTTTTTTCGAAACTCTTTGTTTTTACAGATCGGAATCCCTTTGTAAAATATTTCTCCTTCAGAAGGTTTATATATATTCATAATACAGCGTGCCACTGTAGATTTTCCTGATCCAGATTCCCCTACCAGTCCGTAAATTTCCCCTTTTTTTATTTGAAACGATACATCATCTATCGCTTTTACTGTCATTTTTCTCTTCAGGTGAAACACATGCGAAAGATGCTGCACATCCAGTAAACTGTTATTTTCCATACCTTTGTTCTCCAATCGGAGCCTTTACTTTCGGGGCTCTCTCATCCAGCAGCCAGGTAGCTGCATAGTGTGTGTCCGTAACCTGAAACATGGGCGGCTCTTTTTCATAATCTATCCTCATCGCATATGCATTTCTCTCTGCAAATGCATCACCTTTTGGCGGATGGATCAGGGTTGGAGGCATTCCCGGTAATATCGGAAGCCATTCTTTCCCCCTGGACAAAATCGGAAGAGACTGCAGCAGTCCCCATGTATACGGATGCTTTGGATCATAAAAAATCTCTTCCGCTGTTCCGATTTCCACAATTTTTCCTGCATACATAACCGCTACACGATCTGCCACCCCTGCTACAACCCCAAGATCATGGCTGATAAAAACGGTTGCCATCCCGAGTTTTTTCTGGATTCTCCGAAAAACATCAAGAATCTGAGCCTGGATCGTCACATCCAGTGCAGTGGTCGGCTCATCCGCAAACAGAATTTTGGGATTGCCTGCAAGTGCGATTGCCATGACTGCCCTCTGGCGCATTCCACCTGAAAATTCATGTGGATACTGCGAAATTCTCACTTCCGGCTCATCAATTTCCACCAGCTGCATCAATTCAAGAACTTTCTTTTTCACCTGCTTTTGGGGCATTTTTTTATTATGGATCCGCACAGCTTCTTCGATCTGTTTCCCGATGGTCATTGTCGGATTGAGGGATGTCATCGGATCCTGAAATATCATGGAAAAAAGGTCTCCCCGCAGCCGTGACATATTTCTCTCCGTATAATCCGTGATGTCTATGCCATCTGCCAGGATCTTCCCGGATTTAATTTTTGCCGTCTTCGGAAGCAATTTCATAATGCTTTTACATAATGCACTTTTTCCGCAGCCGGATTCTCCTACGATAGCCAGGACTTCCCCTTCCTCTACACTCAGGCTGACATCTCTGACTGCCTCCACTTCACCGGCTTTTGTAAAAAAACTTACTGATAAATGCTCTGTCTTCAGTAACTCTCTCATAATGAACCTCTTATAACTGCATAAAGAGACTGTTCCCAGTCTCTTTGCAGCTCTCTTTTATTCTTGTACTATTTCCCAATCCTGAATATTCCAGAAGATACCTACGCCATGATGTCCAAGGACTGTATTTTCAGAGATTCCCTGTATATCCGAATCTGCCACATAATTAGCATCAATATAACAGATAAATGCATATGGCGGATCCTGCAGCAGTTCTTCCTGGAAAAGATCATAATATTTCGCACGGGTTTCCTGATCTTCATACTGTCTTGCCAGAGTCAGATATTCATCCACTTTCTCATTAGAGTAGGAAGAATAATTTGCACCCTTATCTGTGCCAAAAACTTTATAGGTATGATCGTCTGCATCAAACGGGCTTCCCCAGCCGATCAGACATGCCATCTGTCCGCCCCAGTCGATCTGTGCCGGAATATCTACCGTACAGTTAATGCCTGTTTCCTGTAACTGCTGAGCTGCTGCCTGTGCGATGTCAATCCGGTCCTGTTCTCCGGACATAACGCTGAGGACGAAACCGATTTCTTCCCCGTTTCTTTCATAAAAGCCATTTTTTCCCATCTTGCATCCTGCATCTTCAAGGATCTTTTTGGCTTTTTCCGGATTATAACCATAATGCTCTGCCTTTTCATTGTTATATATATTTCTCTGTAACGGACCATAAGCCGGCATTCCCTGTCCAAGAAGTACTGCATCTATAATTGCCTGGCGGTCAATTCCATAACAGATTGCCGGAATAAGATCTTTGTTTTCCTTCCAGTAATCATTTGCGAAATTAAACATAATACCACGATAATCGGAAGTAGTCATATCGTAACAGCTATATCCATCCATATTTTTGAAATTCTCTGCATTTTTCGGATCCAGCAAAGCCATATCAATCTCACCGGACTGCAGCTGTACTGCCTGTGTATTATCGTCCTCTACAATCTTAAAAATTACCTTATCGATTTTTGGACTGCCAAGATAGTAATCTTCATTTTTTGTCATTACAATAGACTGCCCTGCATCCCAGCTTTCCAGTTTATAAGGACCTGTACCTACAGGATGCCGGAAAAAGTCTGATTCCTGCATATCTTCCCCTTCCAGAAGATGCTTTGGCAAAATCGCCATCGTCATATACTCCAGAAATGCCACATTTGGTTCTGCCAGTTTAAAGGTAATGGTCTGGTCATCGATTACTTTTATTTCCTGAACATCTTCATAGTTTGGTGCATTTTCTGATCCATTCTCCGGATCCATAATAGCCTCGATGGTAAATTTTACATCATCTGCAGTAAAAGCTTCCCCGTCATGCCATTTGATCCCGTCACGGATATGAAACGTATAAGTACAACTGTCTTCATCATATTCCCATTTTTCTGCAAGACCCGGAATCACCTGGTCATCTGCATCATGAGCAGTCAGACCGTTAAACAAAAGTACATTAATCTCACAGTGTTCATCCATCGCCGGATTGATTCTTGTGTAATCACCGGATCCATATACCAGCGTTGATTCTTCGGCTTTTTCTGTATTTTCTGATCCTGTCGTTGTTTCCTCCTGTTTTGCCGTCTCTTCTGCAGTACTTCCTGTTTTCGCTGTATCCCCACAGGCCGCCAGAGACATTGCCATGGCCGCTGTAAGCAGCAATGCGATTATTTTCTTCTTCATATATTTCCCCTTTCCGCTGTTCATTTATCATAATCTGTTTCTTTCTTCCCCACAAGCCCCCCGTCTGGTTATCTTTTTGCTTTCTTTTTGTACGATATTTCTGTACTTTTTCCCACTTTTTTCACTTTCGTATCCTCATCCGGGGGATAGCTGAATCAAAAAAGAAAGCCATCCGGGAATCCATGCCATATTTACTTAATGACATGGATCCGGGAATGGCTTTCTTTTTATTTCAGTCGAATGCACGCAAAATCCGGCATGCATCTGCAGCTATATCAGATATTCATCAAATCGCTGAATACTTTCAGTGCTCCGTCTGTCTCATGAGCCAGTACGCGTTTTGCCAGTACTTTACCGAGCTGTACGCCTTCCTGGTCGAAGCTGTTCACGTTCCATACAAATCCCTGGAACATGACTTTGTTTTCGAAGTGTGAAAGCAGTGCTCCCAGTGTTTCCGGGGTAAGCTGTTCGCCAATGATGATGCTGGACGGGCGGCCGCCTTCGAAGTTCTTGTTGCGGTTTTCGTCTTCTTTTCCGCATGCAAAGGCTACGATCTGGGCTGCCACGTTTGCACACAGTTTCTGCTGGCTTGTGCTGCCCTGGATCACTACGTCCGTGTTCATCTGGCTGCTCTTGAAGCCTACGAACTGCAATGGGATGATGTCTGTTCCCTGATGGAGCAGCTGGTAGAAGGAATGCTGTCCGTTTGTTCCAGGTTCACCGAAGATAACAGGTCCTGTTACATAGTCAAGTCTCTCACCGAAACGGTTCACGCACTTACCGTTGGACTCCATATCAAGCTGCTGCAGATGTGCCGGGAAACGGCTCAGTGCCTGTGAGTACGGCAGTACTGCTGTGCCTGGATAGCCCAGTACGTTGCGCTCATAAACGCCGATCAGTGCATCCAGCATTGCCGGGTTCTTTCTGATGTCTTTTTCTGTTCCGAGTCTGTCCTCTTCTGCTGCACCGTTTAAGAATCTTTCGAATACTTCCGGTCCGAATGCCAGGGATAATACGGCTCCGCCTACTGCGGATGTGGATGAATAACGTCCGCCGATGTAATCATCCATAAAGAATGCTGCCAGATAATCATCACTCTTTGCCAGTGGGGATGTCTCGCTGGTTACTGCGATCATATGTCTGGAAGCATCCAGTCCTGCATTTTTCAGGGCATCTTTTACGAAGGACTCGTTAGTCAGTGTCTCCAGTGTTGTACCGGATTTGGAAACCAGGATAAAGATGGAATGTGCTACGTCGATACCATACAGAACTGCTGCTGCATCATCCGGGTCTACATTGCTGATGAATTTTGCTTCCATCTTGAAGGTATCGTTTTTCTTTGCCCAGTTTTCCAGTGCCAGATACATTGCACGAGGTCCGAGGTCACTGCCGCCGATACCGATCTGAACAACGGTTGTAAATTTCTCACCTGCTGCATTTGTGATCTC
>CAJMMS010000055.1 GCA_905214675.1 uncultured bacterium | reverse complement strand
CAGTTGATTGCGGGAAATATTGAGAGCGGGCAGCTTTGCTGGATTTTGTCTGCGCCGACAAAACGAAAAAGAATTTTCTTTACACAGGTTTATTTTCTTATAGTAAGCCTGCTTGCTATGTTTCTGGTTCAGGCTGTTCTGGGGACGGTTTTCGGGCTGATTCTGTGTCCGCAGTATTTTGAGGCGGCAGACTTTATTCTCATGTGTCTTGGAGGGTTCTGCCTGCATGTCTGCTTTGGCGGAGCAGCTATGCTGATTTCCTGTCTTGGCAGTGATAAGGCAGTTGCAGTTGTGACATCAGCCGGTGTGCCGGTGTTCTTTTTTGTGCTGAAGCTGTTGTCAGGTCTTGGCGGTTTCTTTTCTTATTTTGGATATGCAACTATTTTTTCCATGTATCTTGCAGATGATGTACTGGATGGAGGGATTTTTTTTGCATGGAAATATCCGCTTCTGCTTTTGATCGGAGTCTGTCTGTACTGGATTGCCATGCAGATATTTGAAAAGCGGGATCTGCCGCTTTAAAGAGGAGTAGCTATTTGAAAAAATTATACATAACAGAAAAACCAAGTGTTGCGCAGGAATTTGCAAAAGCTTTAAAAGTACAGGCAGCACGCAGGGATGGCTATCTGGAAGGCGAAGAAGCGGTCATTACCTGGTGTGTCGGTCATCTGGTGACTATGAGTTATCCGGATGTGTACGATCAGCGTTATGCAAAATGGAGTTTGCAGACACTGCCATTTCTTCCGGAAAAATTTTTGTACGAAGTAATTCCGGCAACCAAAAAACAATTTAAGATCGTCAGCGGCCTTTTAAACCGGGATGATATTGATACGATTTATGTCTGCACCGACTCCGGGCGTGAAGGAGAGTATATTTACCGTCTGGTGGAGCAGGAAGCACATGTGCAGGGCAAGGAAAGAAGGCGCGTCTGGATCGATTCGCAGACAGAAGAAGAGATCCTCCATGGAATAAAGAGCGCAAAAGATCTTTCGGAGTATGATAATCTTGCAGACGCAGCGTATCTGCGTGCAAAAGAAGATTATCTGATGGGGATCAATTTCTCAAGACTTCTGAGTCTGAAATATGGTCAGGTTATTTCACGTTATATGGGAACCCGGTTTACCGTGATATCCGTAGGCAGGGTTATGACCTGCGTTCTTGGCATGATCGTACGAAGAGAGCGGGAAATCCGGCAGTTTGTAAAAAAGCCGTTCTATCGTGTTCTGGCATCGATGACCTGTGAGGAAGCCACACTGGAAGGAGAGTTCCGTGCAGTCAGAGGCTCTGCTTATTATCAGTCACCGAAACTTTACAAAGAAAATGGATTTTCCAGAAAAGAAGATGCAAAAGAACTGATCCTGGAACTGGAACAGCCAAAACCGGTGCAGGCAGTTGTCGAAAAACTGGAGCGGAAAAAAGAAAATAAGAATCCGCCGCTGCTGTACAATCTGGCAGAACTTCAGAATGACTGTTCTAAGCGTTATAAGATCAGCCCGGATGAGACACTGAAGATTGTACAGGAACTATATGAAAAGAAGCTTGTGACTTATCCAAGAACGGATGCAAGAGTTCTTTCTACAGCAGTTGCAAAAGAAATCTACAAAAATATCCGGGGGCTTGCTTCTTTTGCACCGGTTCAGATGTTTGCACAGGAAGTACTGGGCGGGGATGCCTGGAAAAAAATCGCTTCTACACGGTATGTCAATGATAAACAGATTACAGATCACTATGCGATCATTCCAACCGGGCAGGGATTCGGGGCATTGCGCAGTCTGAAACCACTTGTCGTAAATGTATATGAGATGATAGCGCGAAGATTTTTGAGTGTGTTTTATCCACCGGCTGTCTATCAGAAAACAAGTCTTGTAGTGAAAATCAAAAAAGAAAGCTTTTTTTCCAGTTTCCGGCTGCTTTTGTCGGAAGGGTATCTGAAGGTAGCAGGTATGCCGGCAGAGCCAAAGAAAAAAGAGGACAGTACAGAAGATGTAAAATGTGATGAAAAACTGCTTTTGGCACTGAAAAACTGCAAAAAAGGTGCTATACTGGATGTGAACGGTTTTGCAATCAAAGAAGGAGAGACTTCGCCGCCAAAACGTTATACATCCGGTTCCATGATTCTTGCAATGGAAAATGCAGGACAGTTGATCGAAGATGAAGAATTGCGTGCGCAGATCAAGGGAAGCGGAATTGGCACAAGTGCAACAAGAGCCGAAATCCTGAAAAAACTGGAAGCTAACAAATACATAGGATTGAATAAAAAAACACAGGTACTTTCTCCGACACAGCTTGGGGAGATGATCTATGATGTAGTAGATCAGTCCATACGTTCACTGCTGAATCCGGAACTGACAGCAAGCTGGGAGAAAGGCCTGACTTATGTGGCAGAAGGTACGATCACTTCGGATGAGTATATGCAGAAACTGGAAGGCTTTATTAAGCGCAGAACAGATGCTGTGCTTCTGGCAAAAAATCCGTATGCGCTGCAGAAATTGTTTGATGCATCCGCTGATTTTTATGTGAAACCACAGAAAACACAGAGGCGGACAACAGGAGGTAAAAAGGATGGAAACATGCAAAATCAAAAATCTTTATAATCTGGATGAAACAATCGCAAAAGATCTGTTTGAAGGGGCAGTTTATCCCTGGGAAGTACTTCCAGAAATCAGTGCTTTTATTAAAAAGCTGGGAGCAACGTTAAGTGAAGAAGAATATGAGAAACGTGGGGAGGATATCTGGATCGCCAGATCTGCCACCGTAGCGCCGACCGCGTATATCCACGGACCGGCCATCATCGGAAAAGAAGCAGAAGTCCGTCACTGTGCATTTATCCGGGGCAATGCCATCGTGGGCGAAGGAGCAGTGGTAGGCAACTCTACAGAACTGAAAAATGTGGTTCTGTTCAATAAAGTGCAGGTTCCGCATTACAACTATGTCGGCGATTCGATTCTTGGTTATAAAGCACATATGGGAGCCGGCTCAATTACATCCAATGTGAAATCAGACAAGAAACTGGTTGTAGTAAAAGATGATAAAGAAAGAATTGAGACCGGTTTAAAGAAATTTGGTGCCATGATCGGCGATAATGTAGAGGTAGGATGTGGATCTATCCTGAATCCTGGAACGGTTGTCGGACCGGATACGAATATTTATCCACTTTCCTCTGTAAGGGAGGTAATACCGGCACACAGCATTTATAAAAAGCGCGGGGAAGTTGCAGAAAAAATAGAAGATTAACCATTGACAATAAGTGAGAATGAAGATACAATAAAGGAAGAACAGTTCTGTTCTTCCTTTTTGGCATTTCTTTGCGATAAAGCAGCTATGATAAATGACATTTCAACCGGATGTTCCCGGAATGTATCAAAATATAATTTCAAATCGCATAGATAAGACAGGTATTTTTTGTGTTGACATTTTTTGAAATATATATTACTATAGGAAAAGAACGAACATAAGTTCGCTAAAAGAAAGTGCTTATGATGTAGGATGTGCACCTCGCAGCAAGAATGCCAGAGGCATTGTTGAACATATAAGAGAGACTGCAAAGGGCAGATTTTCTGTAAAATATAAAGGAGGATATTATGGGACAGGATGATAAGATTAAGGCACTGGAAGCTGCCATTACAAAAATAGAAAAAGATTTCGGAAAAGGTGCGGTTATGAAACTGGGAGATTCCGGAACCAATATGAACGTAGAGACCGTTCCGACCGGTTCTCTGAGTCTGGATGTGGCACTGGGACTTGGCGGAGTTCCGAAAGGAAGAATTGTGGAGATTTACGGACCGGAGTCCAGTGGTAAGACAACGGTAGCACTGCATATGGTGGCAGAAGTACAGAAAAGAGGCGGTATTGCCGGATTTATTGATGCAGAACATGCGCTTGATCCGGTCTATGCAAAAAATATCGGCGTAGACATCGACAACCTTTACATTTCACAGCCAGACAATGGTGAGCAGGGACTGGAGATCGCAGAGACGATGGTGCGTTCCGGAGCAGTAGATATTATCATTGTAGACTCTGTAGCGGCACTTGTTCCAAAAGCAGAGATTGAAGGTGATATGGGGGATTCTCACGTAGGACTTCATGCAAGGCTGATGTCCCAGGCACTTCGTAAACTGACAGCGATCATCAGTAAATCAAGCTGCACCGTAATTTTTATCAATCAGTTGCGTGAAAAAGTCGGGGTTATGTTTGGTAATCCGGAGGTTACGACCGGCGGACGGGCGCTGAAGTTTTATTCTTCTATCCGTATGGATGTACGCCGGGTGGAGACGCTCAAGCAGGGGGGCGAAATCGTTGGAAACCGTGTGCGCGTCAAAGTAGTAAAAAATAAGATTGCACCACCATTTAAAGAGGCAGAATTTGATATTATGTTCGGACAGGGTATTTCCACGGAAGGAGATATTCTTGATCTTGCGGTGAAAAATGAAATTGTTAATAAAAGTGGGGCATGGTTTGCCTACAATGGTACAAAGATTGGTCAGGGACGTGAAAATGCCAAGACTTATCTAAAAAACAATCCGGAGACGATGGCAGAGATCGAGAAACTGGTGCGTGCGAAATATGGATTTGATGGTGCAGCATCTGAAGACGGTGACAAAGAAGAGAAAAAAACAGCAAAGAGCAGCAGTGCAGCGAAAAAGGATGCTGTAAAAGAAGAAGCTTTGACAGCAGATCCGGACGGCAGCGGGGATGAAGCATGATCATCACTGCATTAGAGCCGGTTGGCAAGACGAGAGTGCAGGTTTTCCTGGATGGAGAAAAGGCATTTGTCCTGTATCGAAATGAGGTTTACCGGATGGGAATCCGAGAAGGAGAAACTATCCAGGAGAAAGTATACGAGGAGATCATGCAGGAGATTCTGCCCAAACGTGCCAGGCTGCGTTGCATGAACATCTTAAAAAGTGCAGATAAGACGGAATGGCAGTTGAGAACCAAGCTACGCCAGGGAGGTTATCCGAAAGAAATCGAGGATATCGCCATCGAATATGTGAGAAGTTTCCACTATATCGATGATGTACGCTATGCCGGATACTATATTGAGAGCCGCAGCCAGACAAAGAGCAAACGCCAGATCGTACAGGAGTTAAAGGCAAAAGGTGTTTCTGCTGAGGATATTGAAGCGGCATATGAACAGGCAGAAGGAAACAGCGAAGAAGAGACAATCCTCGCACTTGCGAAAAAGAAACGCATGAATCTGGAGAATCCAACTGCGGAAGAACGGCAGAAATACTATGCATTCTTTATGAGAAAAGGATTTTCCTATGCTGCGGTCCGCAAGGTTCTGCGGGGAATCGAATAAATCAGGAGAAAATTTTGGCAACAATCAAAGAAATAGCAGAAAAGGCAGGCGTCAGCACCACAACCGTTTCCAATGTTATTCATGGAAAAACGAAAAAGGTGTCACCTGCGACAATCCAGAAAATCGAAGCACTGATCAAAGAAGTAGGTTACGTGCAGAAAAGAGGACTGCGAGTACTGAACAATGAGAAGTCTCAGTTGATTGCAGTCGTCATTAACTATCATAAAGAATTCAAAGATTCTATTCTCGGAGATCCATTTTACGGGAAAATCATCGGATTTATTGAAGAATATGTGCAGAAGCAGGGCTATTACCTGATGTTGTATTCCACAAAAGACATTGAAGAGATTTTTCAGATGGTGGCAGGCTGGGACGTAGATGGTGTGATCGCCATCTCCTTCAGCCGCCACAACTGTGAAAAGATCTACCAGTTGATCAAAAAGCCGATCGTGTCGATCGATGCCTATGGAAATGCATCAAAAGACAGTCATCTGGTCAATATCGGTCTGGATGATGAGAGCGGTGGCTATCAGATGGTGAAATACCTGCTGGAATGTGGATATGAGCACATCAAAGTCTGTGCCGGAAGAGACAATGGTGTCGATCATCTGCGTTATGTTGGCGCACAGAGAGCCATGCAGGAATGCGCAGTGGACGGCCAGAAACTGCAGTTCGTGGCACTTGGCATGAACTACGAAAAACGAAAAGCAAGCTATGACTGGCTTGTGCAGAGAAGACGACCGGGAACTGCACTGTTCTTTCTTTCCGATATGTATGCACTGGAGGCAATCCGCTTCTGTGCCGACAAAAAAGTGGCAGTACCACAGGAAATTGGCATAACAGGTTACGACGATATCAGCTATGCACAGTACTCCACCCCGAGACTTACCACCATAAAGCAGGATGTGCAGAAAAAAGCACAGAGGGCAGTAGAGATCCTGCTAAGATGGATCGAAGAAGGAGAAGAATATTCACAGCGGGAAGTAGAACTGCCCGTGACCCTGGTGAAAAGGAAGTCTGCAGAAAAAGACTGAAACATCAGCAGAAGAATACCATCTACATAGAGCCCTGATCTTGGAAAACAAAATCAGGGCATTCTCATTTCTTTTCATTCTTATTTTTCACAACACCTCTCAAAACCCATCAAAATGCACAAAAATCCCCCATCTGAACTTGTACAAAAAGACGGTTATCTACATAACTTATTTACAGATAAACCGGCAAATGCTATAGTGTGTGCATAGAAGTTATGTACATAACCTAATGAAGCCTAACGCAGAACAGACACTTCAAAGGAGGATCACATGAAACAGATTTTGATTGCCACACATGGAAAAATGGCCTCCGGAATCCGTTACACCGCCGAGCTGATTGTCGGTCAGTTGGCAGAGATCACAACGATCGATGCCTATGTAACACCGGAAGACAATGTGGAAGAGCAGTTTAAAGAATTTTTTGAACAGCATAAAAAAGACCGCATCATCGTCTTTACAGACCTGATGGGCGGAAGCGTGAACCAGAAACTGATGGAGTACGCAAAGCAGGAGAATGTCACACTGGTGACCGGAACAAATCTCCCGGTGCTGATGCAGGTGATGCTTGCAGACGATGATGTGAGTGAGGAGGAGATTGAAGCTTATATCGAGGAAGCAAGAGGAGAACTTCAGATGGTGCAGATGCATGAAAAACCGGCGAAAAAGCCGGAAGCAGATGCACAGGGTCAGAAGAAAGTAGCCGCAGCACAGGAGAAAAAAGCAGTACAGCCTGCAAATTATGAAAATTCAACAGCAAAGATTTCGGCTCTCCGCGTAGATGACCGTCTGATCCACGGACAGGTGGCGATGACCTGGACCAAACAGTTGCGTGTGCAGGGGATCGTGGTAGCAAACGATGATGCGGCAAACGATGACACGCAGAAAATGGCACTGAAAATGGCAGTTCCGGGAGGCATCAAGGCACTGATCAAACCGGTAGACGAAGCCATCCGTGTCCTGAACGATCCGCGTGCATCAAAAATGAGGATCCTCGTTCTGACAAGAACCGTCCGGGATGCACTGAAGATCCGCAAACAGGTGGGTGAGATTGAATTTCTGAACATCGGAAATACCGGAAGATTTGACGGCATCGATGTATCCGAAAAACAACTGCTTTCCCCGACGATCATGCTGACGGACGAAGAAGTGCAGAACTTAAGAGAACTGGTGGCGATCGATCCGAAGACCTGTATGCAGCAGGTTCCGAACGATGAACAGAAACTTGTCAAAGATGTGCTGGATAAATTAAAATAATACATGTTCACCTGGGCGGAGAAAATTCCAATCTCTGTAAGTGAAAAGTGATAATTTAAAAACAGTGATTTTAATATTGCTTTATTTCTGATATTAAAAGGAGAAAGAGATTATGTTGAATGCATTTTTAGTGGCACTGGCCGTATTCATCTGTGTCGGCGGTGCAGAATTGATTGGTTTTACAATGTTAAACCGACCGATCGTCATCGGACCTTTGGTTGGTCTGTTCCTGGGAGATGTAAAAACCGGTGTTATGATTGGTGCTTCGCTGGAAGCCGTGTTTATGGGCGTTGTAAACATAGGCGGTGCTTCGGCGGCAGAGCCTGGCATTGCAACGGCAGTCGGTACGGCATTTGCGATCATGCTGGGCAAGGGAAGTGAAGTTGCCCTGACACTGGCACTGCCGATCGGTATTTTGGGACTTCAGATCAAAACCTTCCTGTACATCTTTCTGGTTGGTATGTTTGCAAAGAAATTTGACCAGTTGGCAGCAGAAGGAAAAGAAAAACAGATCGTTCTTCTGCACTATGGACTGTGGGCGGTCAACTGGGCACTGTATTCGCTGGTTGCCTTCCTTGGAATCCTGTTCGGTTCCGATGCAGTCAGTGCTCTGATGGATGCGATCCCGGATGTGGTTATGAACGGACTGACCGTCTGCGGCGGACTCCTTCCGGCAGTCGGCATGGCAATGCTGATGAAAATGCTGTGGGACAAAAAAATATGCATGTTCTATTTCCTTGGATTTGTCCTTTCCGCATACATGAACCTTCCGCTGATTGCAATCGCAGTCATCGGTGTGATCGTTGCCATCTCGATCGGTATGAACGACTACAAGATCAATCAGTTGTCCATGCAGCGTGTGGCTGCACCGGCAGGTAACCAGTCCAGTGAATTTGATGAAGAAGAGGAGGAATTTTTCTCATGAGTAATCTGACAAAATCCATTCCGGCAGACGAACGGAAAATGTTAAAAAAGGCATTCTGGCGTTCCTTTACCTTATACGCAGCCGTAAGCCCGGCGAAACAGGGTGCTTCCGGTTTCTGCTACGCACTGATGCCGTTTATCAATAAATTCTACAAAAATGATGAAGAAGGCAAAAAAGAAGCACTGGTAAGAAGTATGTCTTACTTCAATACCACGATCACCTGCTCGACCTTTATCATGGGTCTGGTTGCTTCTATGGAGAAAAAGAACAGCGAGCAGAAAGATTTTGATGCAAACTCCATCAACGCGGTAAAATCCAGTCTGATGGGACCGCTGGCAGGTGTCGGAGATTCCATTTTCTGGGGTGTTCTTCGTGTGATCGCTGCCGGTATCGCAGTCGGACTTGGTATGACCGGAAACATTCTGGCACCGATCGTATTCTTACTGCTGTTCAACATTCCGTCCCTTCTTGTGAAATATTATGGAACATTCCTGGGATATAAACTGGGTTCCGAATATATCCAGAAAGTTTATGCAAGCGGTCTGATGAATATTCTTACAAAAGCTGCAAGTACCGTAGGTCTGATCATGGTTGGCGGTATGACAGCGAGCATGGTAACCTTTAATTCTACTTTTGAACTGAGTATGCAGGGAGAATCCATTCTGAATCTGCAGTCTATGCTGGATCAGATTTTCATTGGAATCGTTCCACTGGGACTGACCCTTTTATGCTACTACCTTCTGAAAAAGAAGAACGTCAGCATCACCGTACTGATCATCGGTGTCATCGTTCTTGGAATTGTATTGTCATTACTTGGAATTGCTTAAGGAAAAAAGAAGGGGTATAAAAATATGAAAGACTGGTGGAAAAATTCTGTTGTATATCAGATTTATCCAAGAAGTTTTAAGGACTCAAACGGAGATGGCTTCGGCGATCTTTGTGGAGTCATCGAAAAGCTGGATTATCTGAAAGAACTGGGGATCGATGTGATCTGGTTGAGTCCGGTGTTTGATTCTCCGCAGGATGACAACGGATACGATATCCGCGATTATCGCAGCATTTATGAAAAATTCGGCACAAACGAAGATATGGAAGAACTGATCCGGCAGGCACACGAAAGAGAAATCAAAGTCGTGCTGGATCTGGTGGTCAACCATACTTCGGACGAACATGCCTGGTTTGTGGAGAGCCGCAGATCCAAAGATAACAAATACAGCGACTATTACATATGGAAAGATCCAAAAGCAGACGGCAGCGAGCCGAACAACTGGGGTTCAAGCTTCTGCGGAAGTGCCTGGGAGTACTGTGAAGAACGCGGTCAGTATTACCTGCATTTCTACAGTAAAAAGCAGCCGGATCTGAACTGGGAAAATGAGACCGTCCGGAAGGAAGTCTATGACCTGATGAAATTCTGGATGGAAAAAGGGGCAGACGGCTGGCGTATGGATGTCATTGCCTCCATCTCCAAAGACCAGAATTTCCCGGACTACGAGGAACTGGAGCCAGGAAGAAAGTATTACACCGGAAAATATCACAGCAACGGTCCGAGACTTCATGAATTTATCCAGGAGATGAATCGGGAAGTCCTCTCAAAATACGACTGCATGACGGTCGGCGAGGCACCTGGCTCCACACCGGAAGTGGCAAGGCTTTTCACCGATCCGAAGCGAAAAGAGCTGAATATGATCTTTACATTTGAGCATATGAACATCGACCGCATTCCGGGATCGGTCAACCGCAAGTGGGCATTAAAGCCATTTGACCTAAGAGAGCTGAAACGTGTCATGTCCAACTGGCAGGACAAGCTCAGCGGCCAGGGATGGAATGCACTGTATTTTGAGAATCATGATCAGCCGCGTGTGATCTCACGCTGGGGAAATGATACGGCTTACCGCAAAGAATGTGCAAAAGCGTATGCAACCGTTCTTCATGGAATGCAGGGAACACCGTATGTGTACCAGGGTGAGGAAATTGGTATGACAAACGTCCATTTTCCGCTTGATGAGTACGAAGACATTGAGGTGCGTAATGCATACAGAGAACTGGTAGAACATGGAAAGAACATTTCCGAAGAAGATTTCAAAAAAGCAGTCTGGAACAAGAGCCGCGACAATGCCAGAACCCCGATGCAGTGGGATGACAGTGAAAATGCAGGATTTACAACCGGAAAGCCATGGTTTGCACTGTCTGACCGTTACAAGGAGATCAATGTCAAAGAAGCACTTGCAGACAAAGATTCCATTTTCTACTATTATAAAAAACTGATTGAGATGCGTCATAAGGAGCCACTTCTGACAGAAGGCAGCTACGAGCTGATCCTCGCTGAAGAGGAACACATTTTTGCTTATCTTCGCAAAACAGCGGATGAATGTTGGCTGGTGGCAGCAAATCTCTCAGAGGAGATGATTCCGGCAGAGATTTTGAAGCCATATGCGAAAGAAGTGCAGGAAGTCAAAATCGCAAATTATGCAGACCGAAAAGATTTAACAGAAGCACTTCGCCCATATGAAGCATTTATGATGAAAGTTCAGTGAAACACAGCCTGAAGATGAGATAAACACTTTCAAATAGCAAAGCGGATTGCGAATATCCGCTTGCCTGTGCATAAAAGGA
>CAJMMS010000054.1 GCA_905214675.1 uncultured bacterium | reverse complement strand
TCTCCGGCTGTGATGATTCTTCCGGTATCGGTATTTGACATTATGGAAGAAGCGGATGATTTTTATTTTCCGCCGGTGACGGGAACGTATCTGCGTCTTAGCAGATTTGTCATAGCACTTCTCACACTGCTGCTGACACCAAGCTGGCTGCTGCTTTTACAGAACACGCAGTGGATTCCGCCGTCCTTTTCTTTTATCCAGATCAGTGGAGAGATTTATGTCCCGGTGATTGCCCAGTTACTTATTCTTGAATTTGCAATCGATGGGCTGAAACTGGCAGCGATCAATACACCGGGAATGCTGACGACACCTCTCAGCGTGATCGCAGGTCTTGTTGTTGGCGAATTTGCAGTAAAATCCGGATGGTTTAATGCAGAAACTATGCTGTATATGGCATTTGTTGCTATTGCAAATTATACGCAGGCAAGTTATGAACTGGGATATGCGTTGAAATTTATGCGGATTCTTCTTCTGATCCTGACAGCCGTTTTCGGACTTGCCGGCTATGTGGCAGGTGTCATACTCAGTTTTCTTTCCATGTTGTGTAACCGTACGGTTTCTGGAAAAAGTTATCTTTATCCATGGATTCCATTTGATGGAAAACAACTGGCAAGAAGGATTTTCCGGAAAAGGATTTCATATGAAGTGCATGAAAACGAATAAAAAGACACGTTTGGATGCATATTAGAACTGAGAGCGGAAAGCTCCGTTAAAATGTACAGAAAAGGAGTCGAGAAATATGATAAAACGGAAAATGCTGGCAGTTTTGGGTATCACATGCTGTTTGGCAGGTGCTACCGGATGTTCCAGAAATGGAAATACATCCATGACGACACAGACAGAAAGCAATATGCAGACAGAAAGTAGCAGGCAGACAGAGAGTGCCACGCAGGCAGAAAGCGCAGCACAGAATAAAAATACAGAAGAAAACGGGAAGGGAACAACACAGAACCGTTCAAAAAACGATCAGGGACGGAGAACGGATGGCGAGGATGGACTTCTTGATGATGCAGGAAATATGGTAAGAGATGCGGGGGATGCAGTTGGAGATGCCGTGGATGACCTGACAGGAGAAACCATGCGCAACGGAAAAGAGAGCGCTATGGAAGAAGATTAGTTATAGTAGACAAAAGAAAAAGACTTCTCTATAATGGTTAGAGTGTAAAAAATGTTAACCACAGATTATACGAATGGTCCGTGCATTCGTCCTGAAATCAGATGTGAGATGATTCCCGCCTCTACAGGCAAAAACAGTAAGTTTACATCAGCGGTGGGATTCCATCTCCCATATGATATAGATTCCGGCAGATTGAAGAAGAAGCAACGGGGCATTTACAGAGAAAAGGAGAAGATACGATGAAATTCCGTCCATGCATAGATATACATAATGGGAAAGTAAAACAGATTGTAGGAGGAAGTCTGAAAGATCAGGGAAATCAGGCAAAAGAAAATTTTGTTTCAGAGCAGGATGCGGCTTTTTTTGCCGGGAAATATCAAAAAGATGGTATATCCGGCGGACATGTGATCATGCTCAATGCAAAAGATTCTCCGTGGTATCAGAAAACAAAAGAACAGGCAAAGCTGGCACTGCAAACATATCCGGGAGGTCTGCAGGCAGGGGGCGGTATTACCGATGAAAATGCAAAAGAATTTTTAAATGCCGGTGCTTCTCATGTGATCGTTACCAGTTTTGTGTTTCGGGATGGAATCTTCTACGAAGAAAATCTGAAAAAGCTTTTGAAAAAAACAGGAAAAGAGCATCTTGTTCTGGATCTGAGTTGCAGGAGAAGAGGAGAAGACTACTATATTGTGACCGACCGCTGGCAGAAATTTACCAGTGTCAGACTGACTCCTTCTGTTCTGGAAAAGCTGGCGGGATGCTGTGATGAGTTTCTGATCCATGCGGTGGATGTGGAAGGAAAAGCATCCGGTATCGAAAAAGAACTGGTTAAAATGCTTGGAAACTGGGGACATATCCCGGTTACCTATGCCGGAGGAGTAGGAAGTTTTGAGGATCTGATGGAGTTAAAAAAACTGGGACAGGATCAGGTCGATGTGACCATTGGAAGTGCACTGGATCTCTTTGGCGGATCAATGGAATATGAAAAAGTCCTGCAGGTATGCAGACATAACACACCGGTTTATGATATCAGATGAGATAAGATAAGAGATGACTCCTGCCACTGCTGAAGTGTTACAAAAAAACTAAAAACTTTGTAAAAAAGATTGAAAATATTGTGGAAAATTGCTATAATGTCGGTATAGCAGTTTTAACTGCAAATATAGATGCAAAGGAGTTGGGTATCATGCGTTTTACAATTCGTGGAAAAAATATTGAAGTGACAGAGGGGTTAAGAAGTGCGGTCACGGATAAGCTTGGAAAGCTGGAAAAATATTTCACTCCTGAGACAGAGATTATTGTAACTTTGAGCGTGGAAAAAGACAGACAGAAAATCGAAGTAACGATTCCGGTAAAAGGAAATATCATCCGTTCCGAGCAGGTAAGCAATGATATGTATGTTTCCATAGATCTTGTAGAAGAAGTGATCGAAAGACAGCTTCGCAAGTACAAGACAAAGATTATCGGAAAACATAAAGATGGTGGAAACCTTCGCAAAGAATTTATTGAAAAAGAGACCGAAGGCGAAGAAGAGGAAGTAAAGATCATCCGTACAAAACAGTTTGGCATGAAACCAATGTTTCCGGAAGATGCCTGTGTACAGATGGAGTTACTTGGACATAATTTCTTTGTATTCCGTAATGCAGATACCGATGAGGTAAATGTTGTATACAAGAGAAAAGGAAACACATACGGACTGATCGAACCGGAATGCTGATGATGGCAGGCTGGATGAGAAGTCTGAAATAAAAAAGTAGATCAGAGACTGCCGCAGGATGCAGAGTTTAGCTGTAGATTTTTGGGCTGAGCGCATTGCTGCGGCAGCTTTTTCCATGATTTTTGACTGTTCATAGGTTATTTACAAAATTTTAATTGTCTATGATAAGAGAAAGTGTTAGAATGGAAATGTTTTTAAGATGATTAATAGGAGAAAATAGACGATGAATTTGTTTGAGAAAATGTTCGGCACGCACAGTGAACGTGAAGTAAAGCGAATTATGCCGTTGGTTGAAAAAATCGAGAGTCTGCGTCCGACGATGGTAGAACTCTCCGATGAGGAACTGCGTGGAAAGACGACAGAATACAAAAAGAGACTGGAAGAAGGAGAGACCCTGGACGATCTTCTGCCAGAAGCTTATGCAACGGTTCGTGAAGCAGCACGACGTGTTTTGAATATGGAGCATTACCGTGTACAGCTGATCGGAGGTATCATTCTTCATCAGGGACGTATCGCGGAGATGAGAACCGGTGAAGGTAAAACCCTTGTTTCTACACTGCCGGCATATCTGAATGCACTGGAGGGAAAAGGTGTTCATGTCGTAACGGTCAATGATTATCTGGCACATCGAGATTCCGAATGGATGGGAAAAGTCCATGAATTTCTTGGACTGACTGTTGGATGTGTACTGAACTCTATGGACAGTGAAGAAAGAAGAAAACAGTATAATTGTGATATTACCTATATTACAAATAACGAAGACGGTTTTGATTATCTTCGTGATAACATGGTTATTTATAAAGAACAACTGGTTCAGCGCGATCTGCATTATGCGATCATCGATGAGGTAGACTCTGTTCTGATCGACGAAGCGCGTACTCCGCTGATCATTTCCGGTCAGAGCGGCAAATCAACAAAACTGTATGAAGTCTGTGATATTCTGGCAAAACAGTTGGAACGTGGAGAAGCGAGCGGAGAAGTAACCAAGATGTCGGCGATCATGGGTGAAGAGATTACAGAGACCGGAGATTACATTGTTAATGAGAAAGATAAAGTTGTAACACTGACACAGGATGGTGTTAAGAAAGTCGAGAAGTTCTTCCAGATCGACAACCTTTCTGATCCGGAAAACCTGGAGATCCAGCACAATATCAATCTTGCACTGCGCGCACACAGTCTGATGCACCGCGACCAGGATTACGTGGTAAAAGATGATGAAGTACTGATCGTAGATGAATTTACCGGACGTATCATGCCGGGACGACGCTATTCCGATGGTCTGCATCAGGCGATTGAAGCGAAAGAGCATGTAAAAGTAAAACGTGAGAGTAAGACACTTGCAACGATCACATTCCAGAATTTCTTTAATAAATACAAGAAAAAAGCCGGTATGACCGGTACTGCCCTCACAGAAGAAAAAGAGTTCCGTGATATTTACGGAATGGACGTTGTAGAGATTCCGACAAACAGACCGGTTATCCGTAAAGACCTGGATGATGCGGTATATATGACAAAGAAAGAAAAATTCCATGCAGTTGTGGATGAAATTGAAAAAGCGCATGAAAAAGGGCAGCCGGTTCTGGTTGGTACCATCACGATTGAGACTTCCGAACTGCTGAGCAGTATGCTGAAGAAGCGTGGTATCCAGCATAAAGTCCTCAATGCGAAGTTCCATGAACTGGAAGCGGAGATTGTAGCAGAGGCAGGACGTCATGGTGCGGTTACAATCGCTACAAACATGGCAGGACGTGGTACGGATATTAAACTGGATGACGAGGCAAAAGAGGCAGGTGGTCTGAAGATCATCGGTACGGAGCGCCATGAGTCCAGACGTATTGATAATCAGCTGCGTGGACGTTCCGGACGTCAGGGTGACCCTGGAGAATCCAGATTTTATATTTCTCTGGAAGATGATCTGATGCGTCTGTTTGGTTCCGAACGTCTGATGAATATTTTTAAATCCATCGGTGTTGCAGAGAATGAGCAGATTGAGCATAAGATGCTTTCCAGCGCGATCGAAAAAGCACAGATGAAGATCGAAGGAAACAACTATGGAATCCGTAAAAATCTGCTGGAGTACGACCAGGTCAACAACGAGCAGCGTGAAATCATTTACAAAGAGCGCCGCCGCGTACTGGACGGAGAAAGCATGCGTGATTCCATCTTCAAGATGATCACGGATATTGTAGACAATACCGTTGATATGTGTATTTCTGATGATCAGGATACCTCAGAATGGAATATGCAGGAACTGAATGGGCTGCTGATTCCGATCATTCCGCTGCAGAAGATTGAGGTTTCCGGAAAGATGAAGAAAAACGAGCTGAAACAGACACTCAAAGAGCAGGCTGTGAAACTCTATGAAATGAAAGAAGCAGAGTTCCCGGAACCGGAACAGATCCGTGAACTGGAACGTGTCATTCTTCTGAAAGTCATCGACAGAAAATGGATGGATCATATTGATGATATGGATCAGCTCCGCCAGGGCATCGGTCTGCAGGCGTATGGACAGAAAGATCCGCTGGTAGAATATAAGATGAGCGCTTATGAGATGTTTGATGCCATGTCTGCTGCAATCCAGGAAGATACACTGAAACTTCTGTATCATGTAAGTCTGGAGCAGAAAGTAGAACGTGAAGAAGTTGCAAAAGTAACTGGAACAAACAAAGATGATTCCATGCAGAATGCACCTCAGAAACGGGAAGAAAAGAAGATTTATCCAAACGATCCGTGCCCGTGTGGAAGTGGAAAGAAATACAAACAGTGCTGCGGAAGAAAAAAATAAGGTATGACTCATAAAGTTGCCCGTTTGGCGGGCAACTCATAAATAAAAAAAGAAAGAGGTGAAGCAGATGGTTGAATTAGATCAGTTTAAATATGAATTGAACACATTTAAGAAACCATTAGTGGAAGTGAGGGATTCACTTTGACCTGGCTAACAAAGAGCAGCGTATCCAGGAATTAGAAAGAGAAATGGAAGCACCTGATTTCTGGGATAATCCGGAAAAATCACAGGAATCCATGAAAAATCTGAAAAGCATGAAAGACGATATCGCCATTTATGCAAAACTGAAAGATGAATATGAAGAAATTGAAACGTTGATTGAAATGGCGGCAGAAGAAAATGATGAATCTCTGATACCGGAGATCCAGGGGCTTCTGGATGATTTCAAGACAACGTATGATGATATCCGCATCAAAACACTGTTATCCGGAGAGTATGATAAGGATAATGCGATCGTGACACTTCATGCAGGAGCTGGTGGCACGGAATCCTGTGACTGGGCGGGCATGTTGTACCGCATGTATACCAGATGGGCAGACAAGCACAGCTTTGCCGTTGAAGTTCTGGATTATCTCGACGGAGATGAAGCAGGGATCAAATCCGTTACGTTCCAGGTCAACGGAGAGAACGCTTACGGTTATCTGAAGTCTGAAAAAGGTGTACACAGACTGGTTCGTATTTCGCCGTTCAATGCAGCAGGAAAAAGACAGACATCGTTTGTATCCTGTGATGTCATGCCGGATATTGAGGAAGATATCGATATTGAGATCCGTGATGAAGACCTGCGTATTGACACGTACCGTTCCAGTGGTGCCGGTGGTCAGCATATCAACAAGACATCTTCCGCAATCCGTATCACGCATCTTCCTACGAATATTGTGGTACAGTGTCAGAATGAACGTTCCCAGCATATGAACAAAGACAAAGCAATGCAGATGCTGAAAGCAAAGCTGTATCTGTTACAGCAACAGGAAAATGCAGAGAAACTTTCCGGTATCCGTGGTGAAGTAAAAGAGATTGGCTGGGGCAACCAGATCCGTTCTTATGTTATGCAGCCATATACTATGGTAAAAGATCACAGAACCAATGCAGAAACCGGAAATGTCGATAGTGTTATGGATGGAAGCATTGACCTGTTTATCAATGCATATCTTAAGTGGATCACACTTGGGGAATCATCCGGAGAAGCAGGCGATATGCCAGAATAATTTCAAATAAACAGCAAACAATAAAAGAAAATCTGTCTCATGGCAGGTTTTCTTCTGCTTTAGAGAGCAACAGGAATGTCTCTGGCATTTTTGTGGCTCAATACCTGCAGAGGCGGGAGTCACCGCATATCTGATGTACAGATTTTCCGGAAAATGACAGACATGCGCGGATTGTAACAGAAAACAGAAATAGGACAGAAAAAGAGAGGATGATCCGATATGGCAAAACGTATTTTAAATATGACCGCAGAGGAAATGACACATGCAACCAAGAAAGAACTGATCGAAGCAATCGCCGGAAGTGAAGGCAGAGTCCTTGCAAGTGAGACGATCGGTATTACGATCCCGCTTCTTACTGATGTGACAAATGCAGAATTTGCGGCATCTATGGGAGCAGATCTGATTTTGCTGAATATGTTTGATGTGCAGAATCCTAAGATCATGGCACTTCCGGAAGTGGCAAAAGAAGAGACTGTGCGGGAAGTAAAACGTCTGACCGGACGTATGGTTGGTATCAATCTGGAACCAGTGGAAGAAGATTATGCTTCTGATAATAAAGAGACACTCTGGGAAATGAGTGCCGGACGTTATGCAACGGTTGAAAATGCCGTGCTGGCGCAGAAAATGGGTGTGGATCTGATCGTGCTGACCGGAAATCCGGGAAATGGTGTGAGCAATCCGGCGATCATAGCTTCTCTGAAGGCGATTTCAGAGGCAGTAGGAGATAAGATTATGCTGGCAGCAGGAAAAATGCATGCATCTGGTATCATTGGAGAAGGCGGTGAAAACATTATTACAAAGGAAGATATCCGTCAGTTTGCAGAAGCAGGAGCAGATATCATCCTTCTTCCGGCACCTGGAACGGTTCCAGGAATCACAACAGAGTATGTACGTGGGCTGATCAGTTACGCGCACAGCCTGGGTAAACTTACTATTACATCTATTGGTACTTCCCAGGAAGGTGCAGATGTGGAAACCATCCGGCGGATTGCTCTTGAATGTAAGATGGCAGGAACTGATATCCACCATATTGGAGATTCCGGATATGTTGGCATGGCACTGCCGGAAAATATTATGGCATATGGAACGGTGATCCGCGGTATCCGCCATCAGTATCACAGAATGGCACAATCCATCCGCAGATAAGGTAGATGCAGTAACATCATGCAAAAGAAAAAATAGAAGAAAGACTTACAAAATGGGTCAGATGACAAAAATTTTAGCATCTGGCCTGTTTTGTCAATAGAATAATGGATATACTAATGCTAGAATGTAGGCAATTCAGAAAAAACTGAATGAACATGGGAATTTCCAAAGGAAAAAAGAACAAAATACGGAAGGAAGATATTTGGTCTTCCATTTTGGAAAGGTGGGCATAAAGTATGAAAAAAGGGTTAAAATTTACCGTTGCAGCAGCAGCCGGAGCCGGAGCAGCCGTACTTCTGGCAAAAACATCAAAAGAAAATAAGAAAAATTGCAATACAAAGAAACAGAAGGAAACCGAACAGAAGAAAGAATATCGCAATACAGAACGTGGAAAATATGAAAAAAACAGCAAAGGCATTTATTACAGTAATGGAAACTATGAAGCTTTTGCAAGACCGGAAAAGCCGGAAGGTGTGGATGATAAACAGGCATATATTGTAGGAAGTGGTCTGGCATCCCTGGCAGCAGCCTGCTTTCTGGTAAGAGATGGTCAGATGAAAGGATCCCATATTCATATTCTGGAAGCTATGGATATTGCCGGAGGTGCATGCGATGGCATTTTTGATCCATCACGTGGTTATGTAATGCGTGGTGGACGGGAGATGGAAAACCATTTTGAGTGTCTGTGGGATCTGTTCCGCAGTATTCCATCGATTGAGACTCCGGGTGTGTCAGTGTTAGATGAGTATTACTGGCTAAATAAAAAAGATCCAAACTATTCCCTTTGCCGGGCAACAAAAGAACGTGGAAAAGATGCACATACAGATGGAAAATTCAATTTAAGCCAAAAAGGCTGCATGGAGATCATGAAGCTGTTTATGACGAAAGATGAAGACTTGTATGATAAAACGATTGAAGATGTCTTTGATAAGGAAGTATTTGATTCCACTTTCTGGCTGTACTGGAGAACGATGTTTGCATTTGAAAACTGGCACAGTGCCCTGGAAATGAAACTCTATTTCCAGAGATTTATCCATCATATCGCAGGACTTCCGGATTTCAGTGCACTGAAATTTACAAAATACAATCAGTACGAGTCGCTGATCCTGCCGATGCAGAAATATCTGGAAGAAGCAGGTGTGGATTTCCAGTTCAATACGGAAGTGACCAATGTGGTGTTTGATATTGAAGAAGGAAAGAAGATTGCAACAGCGATTGAATGTAAGGTAAATGGAGAGGAGCAGAACATTCTTCTTACCGAAGATGACCTTGTATTTGTTACAAACGGAAGCTGTACCGAAGGTACAATCTACGGAGATCAGAATCATGCGCCGGATGCAGATGCAGAGGTTCGCAGAAGTGGCTGCTGGGATTTGTGGAAGAATATTGCAAAACAGGATCCATCTTTTGGCCATCCGGAGAAATTCTGTTCCGATATTGAAAAGACAAACTGGGAGTCTGCAACGATCACAACCCTGGATGATAAGATCATTCCATATATTACAAACATCTGCAAACGTGATCCACGCAGCGGTAAAGTAGTAACCGGAGGAATTGTAAGCTGTCAGGATTCCAAATGGCTGATGAGCTGGACGATCAACCGTCAGGGACAGTTCAAAGATCAGGACAAGGAAAAAGTATGTGTATGGGTATATGGTCTGTTTACGGATGTTCCGGGCGATTATATTAAGAAACCGATGAAAGAGTGCACCGGAAAAGAGATTACAGAAGAATGGTTGTATCATCTGGGTGTTCCAACAGAAGAGATTGAAGAACTGGCAGAAAAGAGTGCAGTCTGCGTACCGACCATGATGCCATATATTACAGCGTTTTTTATGCCAAGAACAAAAGGTGACAGACCAGATGTAATTCCGGATGGCTGCAAGAATTTTGCATTCCTTGGACAGTTTGCAGAGACACCGAGGGATACCGTATTTACCACAGAATATTCTGTGAGAACGGCTATGGAGGCTGTCTATGGACTGCTTGGTGTAGACCGTGGTGTTCCGGAAGTATGGGGAAGTGTATATGATATCCGTGAACTGCTTGACAGCAGCGTAAAACTGATGGATGGAAAATCACCGCTGGAAATCCAGCTTCCAGGACCACTGAATGCGTTGAAAAAGCCAGTTATCAAACTGGTAAAAGGAACTGTGATCGAAAAACTTCTCCGCGATCACGATATTTTAAGAGAAAACATGTAATGGTTTGTGTAAAATAGTTGAAGTGTGACTGAGGCTGCAGAGGCTGAAATGCTGTCTGCAGCCATTTCTTTTCCGTCAGAAGTTGCAGCAATTTGTCCGGGTGTGCAGAAAGTGGCTGTGAAAATATAAGAAAAAACGTGTTTTTTTCAAAGCAATTATTGTAATTAAATCTATCTTGTGGCATAATGGAAAAGCAAATGTCCAAAACAAATAAGAGGATTCGGAAAGAAAAAGACACAGAGGAGAAAATTATGCAGATATTTTCAATGATCTTATCGCTGCTGTGCGGAGTAGCGCTGTTTTTATTCGGAATGTCACTGATGGGCGACGGACTTAAGATGGTTGCCGGTAATAAACTGGAAGCATTCTTATATCGGATGACGAATACACCGATCAAGGGTGTGGCACTTGGTACGGCAGTTACCAGTGTGATTCAGTCATCTTCAGCAACGACTGTCATGGTGATCGGTTTTGTAAACTCCGGTATGATGAAACTGAAACAGGCAATCGGTATCATCATGGGAGCCAACATCGGTACCAGTATTACAGGATGGATCCTGTGTCTTTCTTATATTCAAGGTTCAGGTGGAATCGCAAGCATTTTTTCGACAGCAACGATATCAGCTGTTGTAGCAGTCGTTGGTATTATCTTCCGTATGTTCGGAAAACGGTCTGTACATAAAAATATGGGAAATATCATGCTGGGTTTTGCAGTTCTGATGACCGGTATGCAGATGATGAGCGGAGCAGTTTCACCGCTTCGTGAAAATCAGATGTTTATCAACATGCTGACGATGTTCTCCAATCCACTTGCAGGTATTCTGGTTGGTGTTTTATTTACTGCAGTACTGCAGAGTGCTTCCGCAACCGTCGGTGTGCTTCAGGCATTATCGGTAACCGGTATTCTGACGTTTGCAAGTACCTTCCCGATCGTACTTGGTATTGGTGTCGGCGCAGCCTGTCCGGTTCTG
>CAJMMS010000053.1 GCA_905214675.1 uncultured bacterium | reverse complement strand
TATCACGACACATATAAGGAAATTCATCAATTACAATTAATTTTTTCTGTGATCCATAAGGAAGATCAAGGATAGCACGAAATGCCTTTTCCCAGTCAGAAAATTCAGAAATATATTGTCTGGCAGGTATGTTTTCACGAAGAAGTCTCTGAGAAAATTTCAAAAGCTGCATTCGGTCGGTGGTCTGGGTACAGGAGAAAAATACGTGAGGTTTTCCTTTACAGAATTCACGGAGCGTTTCCGTTTTGCCGATGCGTCGTCTGCCGTACAGTACGATCAGTTGTCCTGTGTTTTCTTCGTATTTATTGTTTAAAAACTGAAGTTCACTTTCTCTGCCGATGAACATGAAAAATGCCCCTTTCTGTGATATAAGATATCTTACTGAGTACTAAATCTACATTTACTAAATACAGATTTACTAAATCACGATTTAGTAAAAGAAATGATAAAAGTATTATAAAAGAAAAAGGAGAGAAAATCAAGGCAGAAAACAACCCCCCGGGAGGCTTGTATGAAGTATACAAAATCAATATAATGATGTCAGTGTTAAAAGTCTGAATTGCGATTGTGCCTGCACAAATCAGCACTTCGTATACAGTTATGGCTTATTATAGAATGTACAGGCATCATTTATTCGATACATACAAGGGGGGATTCCTTATGGAGAACAAAAAACTTCTGGAGGAGATCAGAAGTTACTGGAACAACCGTGCGGATGGTTATTCCAGAGTAAATCAGGAAGAGCTGCACAGTGAGCAGAAGGAAAAATGGAAAGAGGTGCTGCTGGAGCAGCTGCCGAAAAAGGAAAAAGATCAGGTGCAGATTCTGGATATCGGAACGGGACCTGGATTTTTTGCAATCCTTTTAGCGGAAGAGGGATATCAGGTGACGGCGGTGGATTACACGGAGCAGATGCTGCAGGAAGCGAGATCCAATGCGGCGGATCTGGCGGATCAGATCAGTTTTAAGAGAATGGACGCTCAGAATCTGGATTTTCCGGAGGAGACGTTTGATTATATTGTGACGAGAAATGTAACCTGGAATCTGGAGCATCCGAAGCGTGCCTACAGGGAGTGGCAGCGTGTGCTGAAACCGGGCGGAAAGATCCTGAATTTTGATGCAAACTGGTATGCATATCTTTATGATGACAAGTTAAAACTTGGATATGAGCAGGACAGACAGCGTGCAAAAGAGGAACAGGTAGAAGATTACTATGAGGGAACGGATATTGCGTGGATGGAGAACATTGCGAAACGAGTACCGTTAAGCCCGCTGAAGCGTCCGAAATGGGACTTGGATGTCCTTGAGAAGATTGGGCTGGACTGCTGGGCAGATGAGACGATCGGAGAGCGAGTGCTCAGCGATGCAGAGAAGATCAATTACCAGTCTACACCGGTGTTTATGGTCTGTGCGGTAAAATAATTACCGCACACCCCATACAAGGAACATAGGAGCATCTTTCAGATCATGCTCTTTTAAGATATTCTGACCGATCGAAAGGTCGTATCCGGATCTGGAAAAGCCGATCTTTTCCAGAAATTCCTGATCCCAGCAGGGACGCCGTTTCCGGCTCATCGGCATGGAAAGAGTGATGGATGCATTTTCCTGCTCCAGTTCCGGTGTGACACCACAGTGCCCATACACTTCAGTATCGGATATATGAGAAGCGGAAGTATTTTGATTTCGGATGTTGGATGCATAGTCAGCATCAAAATTCAGCAGGATGCCGCCCTTTTTCAGCACACGCATCCATTCTCTGTATGCAGCTTCCGGATCCGGCAACGTCCAGGTCAGGTTGCGTGAGATGATAACGTCAAAAGACTGATCCAAAAACGCAAGCTTCTGGGCATCCATTTGCTGAAACGTGGGATGGACCTGATAGAGAGCAGCGTTATCACGGGCTTCCTTCAGCATGGCATCGGTGAGGTCGATCCCGGTCACCTGATGTCCGCTCTGAGAAAGCAGGATGGCAAAATATCCGGTTCCGGTGCCGACATCCAGGATCCGGAGCGATTTGCCCTCTGGCAGAAAATGTACGATTTCTTCTGTCCAGCGTTCGGAAATGCTGCTGTTTAATTCATTTTTTCGCACGATATTAAAGTTGTGTGCCCGTTTTGTCCAGTAACTTTGGACACGTGATTCTATATTATTCATGTTTGAGATATCCATATCAGGGGTTCCTTTCATTATTTTATCAGGTAGTATCCTATCATAAAAATAAAAAAGAAAGAAGCCTGTGGGGGGGATACAACAACAGTGTGGTTTGTATTTCGTTATAAAAGTTGAGTGTTCCCGGTGCGAGTGTGACAGCTTGAACGGTGACAATTGTATACAGGATGGTAATGTAATGAGAAAATATATCATACAACGATTTTTGCAGTTGATCCCTATTCTCATAGGGATTACTTTTTTGTCTTTTGCGATGATGCGGGTGGCGGGAAGCGATGCGGTGACTGAGATGTATGAAAACCGCGGCACGGCCGTATCGCAGGAGATCATTGATGCAAAAAAAGCAGAGCTTGGACTGGACAAGCCGTTCCTGGTGCAGTATGCAAACTGGTTGAATGGATTTTTGCATGGCGATATAGGGACAAGCTATGTGTCCGGGAAAAAGGTATTTGCCGAATTTGTTTCAAAACTTCCGGCAACGCTGATGCTTACGGTCATGGCGATTCTGGCGACAGTGGTCATCTCGATCCCGCTCGGTGTTCTGGCGGCAGTCTGTCAGGATAAGTGGGTGGATCTGCTTTTGCGGTTTTTCAGCTTTATCGGCAATGCGATGCCAAACTTTTTTGTGGCAATGCTTCTGATGCAAATGTTGTCGATCAAACGGAATCTTCTGCCGGTCATCGCAAGTGGTGTAAATATCAGAAGTGCACTGATGCCGATGCTGACGCTGGCGATTTCCATGTCTGCAAAGTATATGCGGCAGGTGCGGGCAGCGGTTCTGGAAGAACTGAACAAAGACTATGTGGCAGGAGCCAGGGCAAGGGGCATCCGTGAGAGTGTGATCTTATGGAAAAACGTTATCAGATCAGCCATGCTGACGATCATTACCTTGCTTGCACTGTCAATCGGAAGTCTGCTCGGCGGAACGGCGATCATTGAGAGTATTTTTATGTGGGATGGTGTCGGAAAACTGGCAGTCGATGCGATCACGACACGGGATTACCCGGTGATCCAGGCATATGTTGTCTGGATGGCATTGATCTATGTCATAGTCAATCTGATCACGGATCTCTTATACCACTGCCTTGATCCGAGAATCCGTCTGGGGGTGAATCGAAATGAATAAATCAGTACAAAGAAAGCGAAAGAAGCAGAAAAATCATCTGAAAATGCGATTTTTCATGTTTGCCACGCTGGCACTGCTTCTTGTCGTCGGTTCTTATTTCAGTGAGTCCCTGTGCCCATACGATCCTTATGAGCAGAATCTTAGTATTGCAAAAGCCAGCCCGTCACTGGAACATCCGTTTGGAACAGACCGTTATGGACGGGATATGTTATCCAGAGTGATCGCAGGAAGCAGAACCAGCATCTATTCGACTTTGCTTCTGGTTGCCGGAATCACGGTGATCGGAACGGCCGTCGGGATCATCTGTGGATGGAACGGAAAGAAACTGGATGCGCTTCTGATGAGGATATCGGACATTTTCCTTGCTTTTCCGGGGCTGGTCTTTGCCCTGGCAGTTGCAGCCGTGATGGGAGGCGGAGTACAGAATGCGATCATCGCCCTCGGAGCGATCAGTTGGCCCAAATATGCAAGGATTGCCAGAAGTCAGACATTGGCACAGAAAGAAAGCCTCTATATGCGGGCGGCAATCTTATCTGGATGCAGTACAGGAAAACTGATTTTGAAACATATTCTGCCGAATATCACAGGACCGATCCTTGTGACTGCCATGCTGGATATCGGAACGATGATGATGGAGCTTGCAGGTCTGTCCTTCCTTGGTCTTGGGGCAAAACCGCCGGTTGCGGAGTGGGGAAGCATGATGAGTGATACCAGAAATCTGCTGACAACGCATCCATGGGTAACCTTTGCACCGGGGCTTGCCATTTTTATTTCCGTTATGATCTTTAATCTGCTGGGCGACACCGTCAGAGATATGCTGGACCCAAGGAATGAGAGGTAAAAGATGTCAAAACTGATTTCTTATGATAAGGTAACTATTTACTATAATGATGCCCTGGCTGTTGACAACATCAGTTTTTCGGTGGAAAAAGGAGAAATACTGGGAATTGCCGGTGAGAGCGGAAGCGGGAAATCCACACTGATCAAAGCTGCGATCGGTCTGCTTGGAAAAAGTGGAAGTATCGAAGGGAATATCTGGTATGACGGCAAAAACCTGCCGGATTTAAACACAAAAGAGCTGCGAAAAATCTGTGGAAGCGAGATCGGCATGATCTTCCAGAACGCAGGAGGTTCTTTCTGTCCGATACGAACGATCGGTGATCAGATGTTTGAAGAAATGACAGAACACAGAAAGATAAAAAAGGAAGCGTTTGAAACAGAGGCTTCGGAACTGTTTCTCAGATTTGGATTTCAGGATCCAAAAAGAATCCTGAAAAGTTATCCGTTTGAACTGTCGGGCGGCATGCAGCAGCGTGTAGGCATTGCAGCGGCGATGCTCTTAAAACCGAAGATTCTGCTTGCAGATGAGCCGACTTCAGCGCTGGACGTTTCGATTCAGAAGCAGGTCGTAGAACAGATGAAAATGATCCGAAAACAGTATGGGACAACCATACTTATCGTAACACACAACATCGGAGTGATCCGTGCGATGGCAGATTCTATGCTGGTTCTGAAAGACGGCAAAATGGAAGAATACGGAAAAACGCAGGAAGTACTGAGTCATCCACAGTCGGACTATACGAAACGATTACTTTCAGCGATTCCTGTTCTTCGGAGGTGAAAAATGGAGCCATTATTACAAGTTTCGCATCTGACAAGAATTTTTTCAGATGGAAAAGAGGATAAATTTAAGGCGGTGGATGATGTCAGTTTTGAATTGTTTCCCGGAGAAAAACTGGCGATTATCGGAGAGAGCGGAAGTGGCAAAACAACGGTTGTAAATATGATCACAAGGCTTCTTAACAGTACGGAGGGCAGCATCCGGCTGGATGGAGAAGATATCACGCATTATAAACAAAAAGATATGAAAAAAATTTACCGGAAAATGCAGATGGTATTTCAGACACCGACAGAAAGCTTTGATCCGAGATGCCGCCTTGGTGATGCTGTGGCTGAAAGCCTGCGAAATGCAGGCATACCAAAAAAGGAAGCCATGGAAACTGTAAGAGAGCTTTTTAAACAATGCGGGCTGCCGGAAGAATTTATGAAACGCTATCCGCATGAAGTCAGCGGAGGACAGTGTCAGAGGGCGGCAATCGCACGTGCGATCGCCATAAAGCCGAAACTGCTGATCCTGGATGAGGCGACCTCGGCACTTGATGTTACCGTTCAGGCAGAGATTCTGCAGCTTTTAGATGCTCTGCAGGAAGAACGTCAGATGTCGTATCTGTTTATCTGTCATGATATTGCACTGGTGCAGAATTTCTGTGACCGCGTGCTGGTCATGTATCAGGGAAAGATCGTAGAACAGGGAAAAACAGAAGAAGTACTGCGTTTTCCGAAACATGAATACACGCGTATGCTGCTTGACAGTGTGTTATGATGCCGGGACAGAAGGAATAACGGATCCTCTGGAAGAAAATAAAATGTAAACCAGAAAGGAAAGAACCTATGAAAAAGAATATGAAAAAAGTGATGGCATTGCTTCTTACCGTTACACTCAGTTTTGGACTGTACGGATGCGGGAGCCAGGGCAGTAAAAAAGAAAGCGGAAGCGGTACGACGGCTGAATCAGGTACATCTGGGGAAGCCGCAGACGGCTCTGAGAAAAAAACGCTGGTGATCGGAGATACGACCTTCAATCCTTCCAACGAAGAACTGGATGTAAATCCGCACAATTCTTACTCCGGATGGGCATGTATCCGCTATGGAATCGGAGAGACACTGGTAAAATATTCGGACGATATGGAACTGGAGCCGTGGCTGGCAAAAGAGTGGGAGAATACCGATCCGCTGACCTGGAAGATCACACTTCAGGACAATGTTACTTTTTCAAGCGGAAGAACCATGGATGCAGAGGCCGTGAAACAGTGTCTGGAACATCTCCTGGCAAACCATGACCGTGCCGCAGCGGACACGAAGATTGATTCCATGGAAGCAGACGGTCAGGTACTTACGATCCATACATCCGAGCCGAAGCCGGCACTTTTAAATTATTTGGGTGATCCATATGGCTGTATTATCGATGTGGATGCAGGATTTGAGGATGGGATCGTGTCCGGAACCGGTCCTTACATCGCGACAGATTGTCAGTCCGGTGATCATCTGACCCTGGTAAAGAATGAAAATTACTGGAATGGAACGCCTCATATTGATGAACTGACAATTAAAACGATCACCGATGGAAATACCCTTGCCAATGCATTGCTTTCAGGAGAAGTGCAGGCGGCATACGGCATGGCATATGAAAGCTATCCGATGTTTGAAAACGATAACTTTACGTTTTCACAGATTTCCACATCCAGATGTTTCTTCCTGAAAATGAATTTCAACGAGGGTTCTGTCTGTACCGATCCGGCAGTGCGAAAAGCGATCGCCATGGGTATTGACAAAGAAGGATTTGTAGAAAATCTGCTGGAAGGCAATGGATATCCGGCAAATGGAACTTTCCCTGCAGGTTCTGCTTTCGGAGGGGATAAAGTAACGACAGAGACATATGATGCAGAAGGTGCAAAAAAAGTTCTCGAAGAAGCAGGATGGAAAGACAGTGATGGCGATGGTATCCGTGAAAAAGACGGACAGAAACTTCAGATCAAATGGCTTACCTATCCAAGCCGGCAGGAACTCCCACTTCTGGCAGAATCCGCACAGGCTACGCTTAAAGACATCGGAATTGACGTGGATATCAACTGTACCGCAGACAACAACAGTGTTGTGCAGGAGCCGTCTGCATGGGATGTCTATGCTATGGCAAATGTGCAGGCTCCGACCGGAGATCCGGAATACTGGTTTACCGTATTTGCCACTTCCGATGCAACCAAAAATCAGGGAGCCTATAAAAACGAAAAGCTGGATCAGTTAGAAGCACAGCTCAGTCAGGAGTTTGACACCGATAAACGTGCAGAACTTGCGGTTCAGATGCAGCAGACCGTTCTGGATGACAATGCCTTTGTATATTGCTCATTCCTGAAAATGAGCCAGATTTCACGGGCAAATGTAAGCGGATATCTTGCGCATGCCTGCGATTACTATCAGGTGACAGCGGATCTTGATATCAATTGAACAGAGATACAAGCGAAAGACATGTTGGAAAAAATCAGCATGTCTTTTTAAGTGGATTATTTATCAAAACTATAAAAGCAATCTTGTGCAGGCACATGTAGTTTTATATATTTTGATATTGATGATCTTATAAATATGCGTTGACAGAAACATTGTGAAATGTTACTATAAAATTCGGGGGGGGGTAAACGCAAAAATGTACACATTGCACAAAAAAGGAGGAATACTGTGAAAAAGAAAGAAAAACAATGGTTGTCTCTTGCTTTGAGTGCGGCTATGGTTGTGAGCGCAGTTCCAGCAGTTGCTGCAGGAACGACGGTCCATGCGGCAGCAAATGAAGCAGAAGTTTCCATTAAAAATGGGGAAGTAACTATAGGAAATGCATACCTGGAGCGTAAGTTTACGACCACAGGTGACAAACTGGCAACGGCAGAACTGGATAACAAGAGGGCAAATCTGAAGTTTACACCGGCACAGGGTTCTGAAGAGTTCATCATCAAGCTTCGCCAGGATGGCGAGACAAAGATGGACGGCGAGTTGGACCGCAGCAACTGGACCGTTACAGCAAGCGATCAGTACAATAATGAAGTGGGTGCAAAAGACGGTCCGGGAGCCAATGTTATTGATGGTGATGCATCTACAATCTGGCACAGTAAATATTCACCAGACCAGCCGTATCCACATTCTCTGACTTTTGATATGAAGAGTGAGCAGGATATCGTAGCGTTCTCTTATCAGCCGCGTCAGGACAGCTCTACAAACGGTGATATCAAAGGATACAAATTGTATGTGGGCAACGATACAGCGACTCTGGAAAGTGCAGAGAATCTGGCAGCGGCGGGTGACTTTACCTACAACGACAGAGAGACGATCTATGTCAACCTGACAACACCGAAAAAAGGACGCTATGTAAAACTGGTTGCAACATCACCAAAGACCGATGGTCAGGCTTGGGCAACAGCAGCTGAAGTGAAGATGTACAGCAAAGCAGTCAGCACAGCAGATACAGGCAATGCAATCAAATCCAGTGATCTGAAACTGGATACTGCAAGTCTTAAAAAGACTGACACAAAAACTGGTGTCATGGTATCTTTCCCGTTTGAAACCGTTCAGAAAGGTGGCGTAGACTGGGATGTTACCATGAAAGTTACCATGGATGATGATGACCATTTCATGCGCAAGTTCCTGGAGATCGAGGTAAGCGATGAGCAGAAAGCGGCGATTGATTATATCGATCTGGAATCTTTAAATGTCAATGACAGCGATGCAACCTGGACACATCCGACCATGGGTTCTGGTGTCGGCGGTATGAGCGGATATGTTATCTCTCTTGGACAGCCGGTTTACATTCAGGGTATGTTCCTTGGATGTGAGTTCCCGATGACTGAGACCGAGATCGACACAAATAAAAATGCACATATGCGTTATTTCTCCGGTAAGACTTTTGCAAAACTGCAGGAGGATAATCAGCTTACCACAGATGGCAAATATGTGACCTGGCAGACCGTAGCAGGTGCGGCAAGAAGTACCGATATGAACGTTATTCAGTCGGATTTCTATGAGTATATTAACAGCATTGCTACCAGAAGTGATTTCCGTACACAGTACAACTCCTGGTATGACAATATGATGACCATCAACGATGCAAACATTGAATCTGCATTTACAAAAATGGAAAAAGGACTTTCCGAATCCGGTGTAGAGCCGATGGATTCTTATGTTGTGGATGATGGATGGAACAACTACAACAACCAAAACACAACTTCTAAGGTTCATGATGAGGCACGTTGTGGTACAACCGACAATGTGACGGGATTCTGGGAGTTTAACAACAAGTTCCCGAATGGTTTCCGCCCGGCTTCCGATCTTGCAAAAAGCTTTGGCTCCGGTTTCGGCGTATGGTTAGGACCGAGAGGTGGTTACAATTATAATGGTGCCATGGGTAAGATCATTGAGAAAGCAGGTTATGGTGCATACAATGCTGTAACTGATGACATTGATGTCGGTGACAGACGTTATGTGTCCAAACTGACTGAGTTCTTTACCCAGATGCAGGATGCATACAAAGTAAATTACTGGAAACTTGATGGTTTCGCAACACAGGCTTGTAAAGACAGCACACACAAACATATGACCGGCGGCAAGAACGGTATGTACTACTTCACAGATACCTGGGAAGCTTGGATCGACCTGTTCGAAGCCTTGCGTGCCAATGCAGAGAAAAACGGCATTGACAATCTGTGGTTCAATCTGACCTGCTATGTAAACCCAAGTCCTTGGTATCTGCAGTGGGCAAACTCCATCTGGATCCAGAACAGTCAGGATATGGGACGTATCAGTGTAGGACAGACCAGCCAGGTAGATCAGCTGCTTTCCTACCGCGACGGCAGATATTTTGACTTTGTAAAAACAAGACAGTTCCAGTTCCCACTGTCAAATGTTTACAACCATGATCCGATTTACGGAAAGACGGGAACGAACCTGGCAAATCAGATGACAGATGATGACTTCAAGACGTATCTGTATATGATGGGAACCAGAGGAACTTCATTCTGGGAGCTGTACTACAGTCCGGAAATGATCGATGAAGGCCAGAAATGGGAGATCAATGCAGAATATCTGGAGTGGGCTAAGAAAAATTACCATATCCTGAGAAATGCAAAACTGCTTGGTTCTACACCAGATGGCGGAAATACTTATGGATATTCCTGCTGGGATGGCAATGAGGGTATCATCTCCATGAGAAACCCAAGTGCATCTGAAAAAACACTGACCTTTACCCTGGATCGAAACATCGGTGTTTCTGAAGACCTGAAAGACAAAACACTGAACCGTACAACGATTCTGGATCACAAGACAACCGATGCACAGACCGAGTATCAGACTGTGAAATACGGTGACGTGATTACGATAACTCTGCAGCCGGGTGAGGCACGTATCTGGGCTCTGTCTACAGAGAAAGATACCACAGCACCAAAGCTGACACTGGCAAAAGCAACTGCAGACAACAAAGTAGAGCTGACCTTTGACGAGCGTGTGACAGGTACACTGACAGCAACGGTCAATGGAACAGCCGCTACAGCAGAAGTAAGTGCAAGCCAGAGAAAAGTAACTCTGACAACTGCCGCAGCTCTGACAGCAGGAAGCAAAGCATCTGTTTCTGTAACAGGTCTGACAGACTTAAACAAAAATGCAGCAACCGTAAATACAGAAGTTACCTATCAGGAAGATCAGATCGTAGCCAAAGCGGCAGCAAAAGATGATCTGAAAGCAGCAGATGACGTAACCGTAACAACAGATGAAGCACTGGCAGGCAAGAATGCACTTGCACTGACAAAAGAATATGAACTGAACAACGGTACATCTGTTACCGGAACAGCAGACTTTGCTGTTGCTTCTTATGTAAAGACAACAGGAAACAGCATCAACATCCTGAAACAGGGCAGCGAGTACAGCCTTTCTGTCAATGCGGACGGCAAAGCAGTCTTTACCGTTGGCGATGTAACCGTAACATCAAAAGAAACAGTAAACGATGGAACGTGGAAACACATTGCGGGTATCCGTGAGAAAAACGGCATGGTGAAGATTTATGTCAATGGTACACTGGATTCCAGCGAATACAGCAAAGACATCAAAGATCTGGCAGAAGGAACACTGACTATCGGTGGCGGAAGCGACCTTCAGGTAAGTGAAGCACAGGTGAAAGATGCAACCATGTCACTGACAACACTGGAAGCAGTCAAAACAGTAGTAGGTGATGACAACAGCGGCAGCTCTGGCATCGTACCGGATGCAAATGGAAAGATTCCGCTTCAGGCTTCTAATATTACAGTAAAACGTGCAGATACAAATGCAGATGTTGCAAATGCAAAGAGTCCGACATCAAAAATGATTGATGGTGACAAGAGCTCAGGATCTTTTACCTGCACACTGGACAGCATTGAAAGTGATGTTTTAAATGGAACAAGTGTATACTTCCAGATTGACCTTGGCGATGTATTTAAACTTGAGCAGATCAATATGTGGCGTTATTTTACAGACGGACGTACTTACCAGGATACTATGATCGTAGCATCCAAGGATGCCAGCTTTGATGCAAATGACACCGTACTTTACAGCACGGTATCTGATGCAAAATATGCATATAATCTGCTGAGTGCAGACAAACTGGCAAATCCGGATACAGCATATGCAGAAACAAGTGCAGGAAAAACATTTGCTGCCAATGAAACAGAAGCACGTTATATCCGCATTTACATGCGTGGAAGTGTTAAGGCAGATGGAACAAAACATGGCGGAAACCACATCTGCGAAGCAGAGGTTTATGGAAAAGCTCTTCAGAGTGAGACCGTACAGAAGAAACATAAGATTACCTTTGATACCATGGGTGGAAACAGCATTGATGCACTGAAAGTTGCAGATGGAGAGACATGGAGTCTGCCGGAAGCACCGACCAGAGGCGGATATGTATTCAAAGGTTGGTTTACAAATGTAAACTGTACCGCAGACAGTGCTTATACAGAAACAGCACCGATAACTCAGGATCTGACACTCTTTGCAAAATGGGAAAAACAGGCAGTAACCGTAGCAGTTACAGGCGTAACCCTGAATAAGACAGAAGCAACTTTGACAGCAAAAGGTCAGACTGTACAGCTTACGGCAACGGTAGCACCGGCAAATGCAACCAACAAAAACGTAACATATGCAACAAGCAATGCAGCAGTAGCAACCGTTAGCGAAAGCGGACTTGTGACAGCAGTGGCAAAAGGAACAGCAGACATCACAGTAACAACAGCAGACGGAAACAAGACTGCAGTATGCAAAGTAACAGTAAGCATTGATGATTCAAAGACAGATGAACCGACAGAAGTTCTGAATCAGGTCAAAGATGCAATCAAAGCTG
>CAJMMS010000052.1 GCA_905214675.1 uncultured bacterium | reverse complement strand
ATCCACCTATGAGCAAGCTCATGTGGATTTAGACCTTTTGACCCTGGCATCAAAATATAAACAATATAGAAAAATTTTGCAAATTATCAGAAAATTTTAAAAAATATAAAACCGGGGAGGGATGTAAGACGGCAACTTTGAATATTACGTATGGTATGCTGACAAACAAAGGCGAACGGGCGGTGAATGAAGATTTTCTGGATGTTTCGATCACACCGGAAAGACTGGCGTTTATTTTGTGTGACGGTCTGGGCGGACATGGAAATGGTGATATTGCTTCCCGTTTTGTAACAGAGCAGGTAAAAGCGGCACTGGAGCAGAATAAGACGGTCGAGGAAAGTATTCAGCATGCACAGGATGCGCTGCTGGAAAAACAGATTGCAGAACATGCAGGAAATTCCATGAAAACGACCGTAACCTGTCTGGCGTTGGCTGGGGATCAGGCAAGATTTGCGCATGTAGGAGACTCCAGGGTATATTACTTTGAAAAAACAAAATATATGCTGCGAAGTCAGGATCACAGTGTGCCACAGATGCTTGTGAACCGTGGAGATATCAAAGAGAAAGATATCCGGCATCATGAAGATCGCAGTCGTCTGCTGCGTGTCATGGGAACAGAATGGGACCGACCGAAATATCAGGTCGTGGAAGGAATCAAACTGACCAAACGCAGCAGTTTTTTATTATGCAGTGATGGTTTCTGGGAGCTGATCGATGAAAAACAGATGAGCAAAACCCTGAAAAAGGCAGACAGTCCGCAGCAGTGGCTGGCAGCCATGGAAGAGATCATACTGGCAAACGGAAAAGGAACCAATATGGACAATTACTCGGCGATCGCAGTATTTGTAAGAGATAAATAACACCTTGCAGAGAAGGCCGCCGGAAAGAGAAGGATGGAAAAATGATCAAACGATGTAACAAGGGACACTGGTACGATACGAGCGTAAATAAGGTGTGCCCACACTGCAAACTGGAGAGCGAAAAGCTGGGAATCCGCTTAAATGATGTTGAGGAGGATGACCATACGATATCCATCGCGGAAGCAAACCTCTCTCTGGGAGATGAACTTGGTGCAATCATAGGAAATAGCATCGGCAATCCGATCACCGGAGCGGTGATACCGGGAAGCAGCGCATCCGGAGAGGACGACGACAAAACCATCTCGTTTGGATTTTTCGGAAACAGCGCACAGCCGCCGGTAACAGGCTGGCTGGTCTGCATGACCGGAACAGAGCGAGGAAAAGACTACCGTCTGCATGCAGGCAAAAATTTTGTCGGCAGAAGCCCGGCGATGGATGTGGCGATGGTCGATGATAAGAAAATATCAAGAGAAAAACACTGTTCAGTAATCTACGATCCGAAAAGCGATGCGTTCTATGTGGCAGCAGAATCCGGAAATCTGGTTTATTTAAATGATGAGCTTCTGGAAGCAACTGCAGAACTGGAGCAGGACGATAAGATTACGATCGGAGATACCAGTTTCATATTTATACCATTCAGCAGGGGGAAGAGAAAATGGGAAGAAAAATAACAGGAATCCTGGCAGCCTGCGTACTGGCAGTGCTGGCAGGAAGCAGCATTGCACAGGCAGCCGTCATGGAAACACCGTATGTGGCAGAACAGGCGATCGGTAAAGCACCGGAAGTCAAAGCCTACATTACCGGATCGAAAATCAAAGACAGTTCCACTGTAAGCGGAAAGATCGAAAATATCGAACTTACGCAGGACGGCGATATCACCAGCTTCAAAAAGAGCGGAGAAAATATGAATTACATCATTCTGATGGACAACTCCGGCTCCGTAAACGAAGAACAGTTCGCAGAAGTAAAAACACAGCTTGCAGAGCTTCGAAAATCCCTGAAAAAAGGCGATGAGATGACACTTTATACCGTGGGAACAGACAATGCAGGCGGCGAAAAGACACAGGTCTTTTCCAGAAAGATCAAAGGCAAATCAAAAGAAGCAAAGGATCTGGCAAGCGACTGCGAGCAGATCGCAAACATTCCTTATATGAAAACAGCAGACAGCAAGACGGTTCTTTACCGTTCCATCAACCAGGTACTCAAAGAACAGAGCGCACCGGTCAAGAGAACAGTTGTACTGCTGATCACAGACGGTGAGGATGATTCCCAGGGAAAAGATATTGACAACGTTTCCACCGCAGAAACTGTAAAAGATGCTTCCGTTCCGGTATACGGCATCATGCTGAACCGAAAAACACCGAAAGCCGGAAATACCGAAGCAGATGAAAAGATTTCTTATACCAGAAATAAAATCCTGGCAGAGAAAAACTGCCGTGGCTATTATTACGACTGTAGTGTAGATGCGACCGCAGACAGTGTAGTCAAAGCGTTTGATGCAATCCGTACCCTGTGGCAGAAAGAAACCTATGTCGTAAATCTGAAAGCACCGACAAACCAGACTGCAGGCCGTGCAAAACTGGCACTGACGGTGGATAACTCCGCTGTTGGCAAAATTTATGTGGATTATTCCGCATATGAAGAGGACAAAGAAGCACCGACATTCGCAGGCGAGATTGAAGAAGTCAGCAGCAATTCTATTCAGTTTACGATCTCAGATAAAAACGGCGTCAACAACATGGATGCAAACGAAGCTTCCAATTATATGATCCAGGAAGCAGGTCAGGAGGCATCAAAAGATGCGAAAGTATGGACAGTCGAATCCATCAACACCGCCGCAACCGGAAATCAGATTACCGTAACTTTAACAACAAACGAAGAATTTTATAATGGAGATTACACGCTGCATCTGACCAATATCCGTGACAAATCCCAGGATCAGAACGAAATGGATGCCAGTCTGGAATTTACCATCAAAAATGCAAGAGATGCCAAAACCGTAGCCATCCAGCAGGCAATTAAATCCTACTGGTGGATCGGACTGATCGTGCTGGTGATCATTATTGGAACAATCATTATCATCGTGATCCGCAAAAAGAAAACTGAAGTGATCGGAGTCGATCCGGATGAACTGGAAAAAGCAGACAGCAAGATGATCCGATTAACGATCACAGACCGCGCCGGAACGATCAAAGATATCGAATGGAACGTAGAAGGAAGCTTATTTGTCGGACGTTCGGAAATCTGCAATATTTTCTTTGACGATGACCGCTTATCCAAACAGCACTTTGTGATCGAAGTCAACAAGATGGGATGTTACATCGTCGATCTGGAGTCCACAAACGGAACTTTCGTAAACGGTGTGAAGATCACAAACCGCAGAATGCTTCTGGATGGCGATGTGATCACAGCCGGAAGAGAAAAATTTGTATTTCATATCCCGAAACAGCAGCTCGAAGCAATGAGCAGCGAGCAGGATAATCAGAAATAATCCCAGGAGAGAGAGGTGACCTCCAACTATGTTTGGAATCAGAAGAAAAAAAGCACCGCAGCCGATGCCGGCAGCACAGCCGGTGCAAAGTGCCATTCCACAGTCAAAGCCGGTCGTGCGGAAAGTGCCGCAGCTTACCACACTGGCGCGAACGGCAGTCGGCAACCGGAACTATCAGCAGGATGCGCTGTATGTTTCTGACAGCAAAAGACTGGCAGCCAACAAAAAGACCAGAGTGCTTGCGCTGGTATGTGACGGTATGGGCGGTATGGCAGACGGCGGCAAGGCCAGCCGCACGGCGATCCAGATGATGGTACAGGGATTTCGCAGCGTGGAAAAAGAACCGCAGCTCAACATTCCGGCATTTTTCCGGCAGGGAATCTACGCAACCGATCAGATGATCAGCAGCTTCCCGAAAGAAAATGGAAGAGGATCAGGAACGACTATGGTAGCCTGTATCGTAGAGGACAACAAACTGTACTGGGCATCTGTAGGAGACAGCCGTATCTACATCATCCGCGACCATCAGATGCAACAGGTAACACGCGACCACAATTACTGGCTGCGTCTGCAGGAAAAAGTGGCAGCAGGTGAGATGACGATGGAAGAAGCCATGGCACAGCGTCACAAAGAAGCACTGATCAGTTATCTTGGCATGGGAAATGTATCCCTGATGGATATCAATACCGAGCCATTTACCCTCCAGTACGGAGATATGATCATGCTTTGCAGCGATGGTATCACAAAAACCCTGCCGGACAACCAGATCAAAAAGATCATTCTGGCAGATGCGGTAAAACCGGAACAGAAAGCAGAAGCGCTGGTAGAAGCAGCGACCCATGCAAATTCACATTCACAGGATAATACCTCGGTAGTGCTGGTGCATTACGAAGAGGTAGAAATAAAAAAACATAATTATTAAAGATAAAAACATAAGGGGCGCGAAAACGCGCAGGAAAGGAGAACACCATGAATTTATGCAGATGTGAAAGAGGACATTTTTACGATAAGGAGAAATTTGCAACCTGCCCGCACTGTGGTGGAGGCGGAGCATCCGATGAAAAACTGACTGAGGCATTTACCGAGGATGTAACCGTACCAATGAATGGAGCATCTGCACCCCAGATGACACCGCCGCCAGTAGCACCGGCATTCAATCCGCAGCCGGCACAGCCGATCTTCAATCCACAGCCAGCAGCACCGCAGATGACACCGCCGCCGGCACCAGGATTTGGTGTACCGCCAGTAGCACAGGGCTTTTCTGCAAATGATGTTACCGTAGGTGTCGATCAGGTAAATGGCGGCTATGATCCGACCGTACCACTGGAAGCAGAATCAGACGATGACCATACGGTAGGATTTTTCGATGATGTATTCCAGGGAGCAGCCAAAGAAGTAACAAAACCGGGAGCACCGGCATTTGGCGGCGCAGCACCGCAGGCACAGCCGGTCAACAAAGTATCTACACCGTGTGTAGGATGGCTGGTTGCACTGGGCGGCGAGCACATCGGAACGGATTTCCGCCTGAAAACCGGCAAAAACTTCATCGGCAGAAGCCCGCAGATGGACATTGCACTGACCGATGACAAGAGCGTTTCCAGAGAACGTCATGCAATCGTGGTATACGATCCGAAATCAAATATGTATCTGGTACAGCCGGGTGAATCCAGCAGCCTTGCATATCACAATAACAATCTGCTTCTTACACCAGAAAAACTGGAAGCTTACGACATGGTTACGGTAGGAGATGTGAACCTTCTGTTTATGCCTCTGTGCAGCGAGAAATTCAGCTGGGGAAATGTACTGGAAGAAATGAAGAAAAAACAGCAGTAATCAAGAGCAGATAAGAGGAAAAACTATGGAGCGTTTCGCAAAAAAATTCCGGGTAACGGCAAGCATCTGTATCCTGCTGGAACTGGCAGCAGCATTTCTGCCATTCCTGAAAAGGGTACAGGAAAATTATCCGGATGTCACATGGAACCAGTTAAATTACATACAGGGTGCATTTACCGCACTCACAAAAGGAACAGAACAGAAACTGCCAGAGGTACTTACCTCCGGTCAGGCAGTCTGGGTACTGATCTTTATGCTCCTGCCGCTTCTGATCGCAGTGACCGCAGGCGTGTGGGGCATGGTAGGTGACCATACACAGAAAGTCAGCCTGCTCCTGGTCTTTGTTGTATTTGTCCTGGATATCGTACTGCTGGCAATGGGCGGACAGCTCAAAGCAGAAGCAGGAGACGGACAGACCTATCTTCAGGCATATGGCGGCATCGTTTCCCTTGTTATTTCCGGAGTGGCATCGCTGATCTCGATCGCAGCATGGATCGCGACACCGAAAACCATGAAAGAAAGTGCCGTATCGATCCCGGAAGTGCATGAGATCAAACAGCAGCAGATCGAAGCAAAATACAACGTAATGCTGGATCAGCAGGCACCGCAGTCATCCACGCAGACGCAGGCAACTGCACCGCAGCAGATGCCGCCGCACGGTGTGCTTGTAGGACTCAAAGGGATGTACGAAGGCGCACAGATTCCGCTGACAGACGGCGAAGAGATCCTGCTTGGCAGAGCAGAAGGCAATCATCTGATCTTCACCGGTCAGAAAAGCGTCAGCCGCCGCCACTGCAAACTGAAATGGGTGGCAGCAAAACAGAAATATATCATCCACGATTACTCCAGCAGCGGAACTTACCTCAACGGTTTGGATGACTGTCTGCCGCAGAATCTGGATATGGAACTGCCATGCGGCACACAGATCGCACTTGGCAATCGCGATAATATATTTTTATTGAAATAAAGAGGAGCAAGAACTATGAGTGAATTGTGCATGAATTGTTTCAGCGTAAAAGGGCAGTACGAAGTGTGCCCTTTTTGCGGTTATGTAGAAGGAACTCCGCCCAGGCAGCCTCATTACCTGACCCCGGGAACCGTCCTGGGGAATCGGTTTATTGTAGGAACTGCGATCGGAGTGGGTGGATTCGGAATCACCTATAAGTGTTTTGACAGCACACTGGGTGTCATCGTAGCAGTCAAAGAATTTTACCCGGCAGGACTGGTAAACCGTGCACCGGGCGAGTCCAGAGTCGGACTGCTCTCCGGAGACAAAAAAGGACAGTATCAGGAACAGCTTCAGAGATTTCTGCTGGAAGCACAGAGCGTGGCGCAGTTCGGAAAAGCAAAAGATATCGTGAATGTCTTTGACTTCTTCGAAGAAAACGGAACGGCATACATCGTTATGGAATACATCGATGGTGTACTTCTGAAAGATTATCTGGAAAAACAGGGTGTGATCGCCCCGGAAGCAGCCATGAGCATCATCATGCCGATCATCGAAGCAGTCAAAAAAATCCACAGCAAAGGAATCATCCACAGGGATATCAGTCCCGACAATATCTTCATCGCAGATGAAAATACCATCAAAATCTTCGACTTTGGCGCAGCCAGACTGAATAACAGCAAAGAAGGTATGGCAGCCGAGCCGGTTATCAAAGTCGGTTATTCCCCACTGGAGCAGTATCGTGACAAGAGCCGTCAGGGATTTTATACCGATGTCTATGCAGTAGGAGCGATCCTCTATCAGATGCTCACCGGTGTAAAACCGATCGAATCCACTGAGCGAGAATTTAAAGACGAACTGAAATCCCCGCGTGAACTTGGTGTAAAAGTCAGTGCCAATACCGACCGTGCCGTAATGGAAGCACTGGCCGTACGTCCGGAACTGCGTTTCCAGGGCATACAGGAATTCCAGGAAGCACTGCAGAACAAACGTATCGCAGAATATCCAAAAGAAAAACTGCGTAAAAAACGCAGAACCAGAAACTGGGCGATCGCCCTGACTGCAACCGCAGCCATGGCAGTCGGAGTCGGCATCGGACTTTCCAATACCGTGATGAAACCGCACAGTCCGATCTTCGATACCGAGATCCGCAAACCGACGGATATTGTTGTCTGGGTAGAAAATGATGACCAGAAAGAGCAGATCGAAGAACTGGTGAAAAACGGATTCAAAAAAGGAAATACAGCATCCTCAACGGATGAAAAAATCCAGAAAATGCAGCAGGAAGATGAGAACGTAACAGTAACGGTTGAAAAACATACAAATGTGGAAAAAGATCTCAAAGAAATTCAGGATGCAGGCGGAACACTGCCGAATATGTTCCTGACGGATCACGTATCCAGTCTTTCCGATTATAAGCTTGTCTCATTAAAGGACAATGTATACGCATCACTGGATAAAGAAGCTTATCTGTTCCTTCCGGAAAACGAGGACAAATTTGGTGATATGAAAGAAATCCCGACCGGACTGGATACCCTGCTTCTGTATTCCTGTCAGTTTAACTACAACAAAGACAACACGCTGGAAGATTCTTATTTCGCCCAGAATGGAACAGACGAAACAGGAAGAATCCGGCTTTCGGATCTGATCGCGCAGGATCCGGAGCAGGCAGCCGCTGCCGGAGATACCAACGACAATAAAACAGCACTGAACAATCAGTATGCATTTGTACAGGCAGATGACGATCTGGCAAATACCCTGCTTTTAAGAGACGAAATCTCCTGGAAAAAAGCAGCCGCAAAAAAAGCACCGCTCAGCGACAAGATGTTAAATGACCTGACTTCTATTCAGAAGATGCGTGTTACGGCACAGTATGGAGAAAAAGGCAATAAGTCGAAATATCTGATTAACAAACCATCAGAAGAACAGAAAGCGAAGAAAACCGTTCCTTATGGCAGCAACATCCTCGCAGGTGTGGCATACCGTAAAGTGATGGATACAAAAAAAGAAAAGTCAGAAGGCATCAATCCATTGAGTGACTACAAAACTTACGTGGTAACGGACGATGACGGAAGAATGCTGGTAGAATTCTCTGAACGCTATGCGATCACACAGAGCTCCAGCAGCGATCAGCAGACCGCCTGCATGCGCCTGCTCTGGGTTATGCTCAGTGAGAGCGGGCAGAGCCAGAAAAACCGTCCGGCACAGACCACCTGCCCGATCCTGCGCAAGAAATTCAAAGAATTTGCAGATTATAATGCAAATTGCAGCACATTCTGTGATCTGGTAAACAACAGCAATCCATGCGTGACCACAGGACCGGATAACCGCGAAACGATCGCTCTGGTATCCGGACTTGGTAAAGAAAAAACACAGGAAAAAATACAGGCATATGTAGAGGCCTATCAGAACAGTACAGAGTGAGAAAAGGGAGCGTGAACGTTATGAACAGTCAGACCGGAAAACAGTTAGGCTGGAAATGGTTTAAGTTTATTATTTATGCACAGTTGTTTTTATGTGCACTTTTGGATGCCGGACAGGCAGTTATGCTCTTTACCGGGGCACATTATGGTGGAGGAAGCGAAGGAGCGGCACTGGTTTATGGATTGTTTAAAAATCTGAAAGCACTGGATGTTGTGATGGGAATCTGCCTTCTGGTCCTGGCAGGCATGTCGATCGTAATCAGACAGAAGCTGGCACATTTTGAAAAGGTTGGAACAAAGTGGTATCTTATGTTACAGATAGCCACGCTTGGCGTCAATATCCTTTATGCCGTTGCTCTTTATGGACTGGTGTATGCCGAGGTACAGGAGTTGGCTGGAGATCTCATGCCTACACTCTGGTCAAAAGTTGGTTCCAGTGTGACAAGCAGTATTTTCTGGCTTGTGGTCAATAAAATCTATTTTGATAACCGGAAAGAATATTTTGTACAAGGTGGTGTCAACAATCCGGCACAGTATCTGCTTGATCTGAGCAATGGAACGGCACAGCCGCCGCAGTCACAGCCGCCAGTACAGCCGCAGCCGTTCGTACAGCAGCCGGCTATGCAGCAAGGTACAGTCATGCAGCAGCAGCCGACGATGCAGCAGGATACGGTCATGCAGCAGCAGCCAACGATGCAGCAAGATACCGTTATGCAGCAGCAGCCAACGATGCAGCAAGATCCAACGATACAACAGCAGCCAACGATACAGCAGGAATCAAAAGTATCACTCCAGAAACCGGCACAGCCGCAGCAACCGCAACAGCCACAGCAATCAGAACAGCCGCAGGTACAGGAACATGGTGTACTGATTTGCCTGAAAGGACTTTATGCCGGAGCAGAAATCCCTATGAATGATGGCGATGAGATTACTTTGGGAAGGGCGGAAACAAACAACCTGGTCTTTGCTACAGAACCCCGGATCAGCCGTGAACACTGCAAGATCCGCTGGGATGCACAGAAACAGAAATACATTTTCCGTGATTACTCCAGCAGCGGAAGCTACATCGACGGATCAGAAGACTGTCTGCCTCAGAATCTGGATCTGGAAGTAGCATGTGGAAGCGAGATTGCTCTTGGAAATCAGGATAACGTATTTCTGCTGAAATAAGAAGGGAGCGTGTAAACATGAACGGACAAATGGAAAAGCCGATGGGCTGGTATAAATTTCTCGTTTATGCGGGCGCTTTTCTGGCAGCAGGCAGACATATTTTAGGGGCACTGATTATTTTATATGAGGCAGTGTCCGCTTATCTTGAGTATTCCAGGAGTATGGGTTATTTTGGAGCACATGCAGAAGTTCCGGTATGGGTCTGGATAATATTCTTAATTCTGATAGCTTATCAGCTTGTCCGGGCGGGCATCTGGATTCTGATCAGAGAGAAACTCTGGAAATTCGATACCGGTGGAATCAAACTTTATCTCGGAATGCACCTTGCCATATTCGGCATTGACGCAGCATTGGGATTTATCTGTATGTTCATGATTCTGGTAAGTGGAAGTGTGCTTGGAGATTTTGCCGGGGCTTACATAGGGGGATTGACCACGTTTATCATAATTGGAATAGGTATACCGGCGGTGTATCATCTGGTTATGTATTTTGTGAATAAATTTTATTTTGAATACCGCATGGAATACTTCGCATATGGCGGAAATCCAGAATCCGTCAATGTGATTCTGAAAAATATGCCTCGCGATTATCAGGCATATCCACAGCAGTCCTATCCGCAGACGCCGTACCAGAATCCATCGTATTCGCAGCAGTCCTGTCAGAACCAGCCATATCAGCAGCCACAGAACCAGCAGCAGTTCTACCAGCCACAGCCGTCTTATCCGTCAGGAAATCAGATGCAGCATGGCGTGCTGGCAGGCTTAAGCGGAACTTATGCAGGAGCAGAGATCCCGCTCAACGACGGAGAACTGGTTACGTTTGGAAGAGCAGAAAACAATCACCTGATCTTTACCGATGAAAAACGGATCAGCCGCAATCATTGCAGTATCCGCTGGGATGCACGAAACCAGAGATATCTGCTCCAGGATTATTCCAGCAGCGGCACATACCTTAACGGCTCACAGGAATCCCTGCCGAAGAATACGGAACTTGTGATCCCATGCGGCAGCCAGATCGCCCTGGGAAACCAGAATAACGTATTTCTGCTGAGATAAGTGGAGGGGGTGTGAGGATGAAAAAAAGAATATTTGCAACATTTATCTGCATGATGCTGGCAGTGATGATCGTGCTGCCGGGGAAGCAGGTGAAGGCGGAAGAGCACGATTATGAGCTGTTTTACTGGGACTGGGAGGAAGGAACAGGAGCAGAAGAAACCTGTGAAGCATACGCTGTTTTTGAATGTCGTTACTGCGATGACACATTATATGTTGAAGCAGAAGTGACAAAAGCAGGTATGGAAAGTCCGACCTGTACAGATTCTAGTTTTACAACCTACTGTGCAGTCGTTTTCTTTAACGGTGACATATACACAGATGACTACGATGAATGGAAAGCACCAACAGGTCATATACTCACAAAGACGAATGAAAAGCAGGCAACCTGCACCGAGTCAGGAAACAGAGAATATTATACCTGCCTTAACTGCGGAAGTTATTTCCTGGATGCGGAAGGAGCATATGAAATAGCAAAAGACAGTTGGTATATACCGGCAACCGGTCATGAAGATGGTACACTGATTGAAACAAATCCTCCAACCGGGAGTCATGAGGGGATAAAGCTTAAAAGATGTGGGGCATGTGGACAGGTACAGGGTGCATGGATTCTTCCGAAAAAAACGATTTCACTGTACCTTGGGAAATCTGCAAATATCATAAGCGATGCGTCACAGTGCAGCATATCACTTCCAAATGCGAAAAAGTATCAGAAGTATTTTAAACTGGATACGCAAACCGGAAAGATTACGACAACAACGAAGAATCTTTCGAAAGTGAAGATTGCAAAAACAATTCCGGTTAAAGTGACAACTGCAGGAAAAACCTACACGGTAGACGTAAAACTGAAAATCGCAGCACCGAAGATATCAATCAAAAAACAGAGTACAGGGGACAGTTACAGATACAGCTTCAGGTACAATATCAAGGGCGCAACGAAAATCAAAGTCCGCACGAAAAACGTAAAAGCAAATACAAAAGTACTTGACCGTTATCTGAAGAAGCCAAAGAGCAATTCAGATTCCTATGTAGAATTTCCAAAAGAAAAAGTGAAAAAAATTAAATTTACCATCAATGCTTATTATGGAAAAAATGTTTCAGAAACAAGAACCATAACAAAATGAAAGGGGAATGGATATGAAGAAAAAAATAGTAGCGTGCCTGCTGTGTATGGCAATGGCAGTTTCCACAGTGCCAATGCCTATGGTACAGGCAGCAGAGGATAACGCAGGAATCGTGTTGTATGAAGAGGGAACGGATACTGGAAATGGAGAAGTTACAACGGTAGCGGCAGATGAAGTACAGTATGCAAAACTGACCGGACTGACCGGAACAGCAGACAGTGAAGAACTGACAGGTGAGAAAAATGGAAATGGTCCAATTGCAAAAGCTCTGGATGGAAAAACAGATACTTACTGGCACACAAACTGGAAAGATGACACTGCACCAAAAGCAGAAACAGATGGAACGAAACTGACAGGCAATAACAATTATATCGTTACACTGGCAAAACCTTCTACGGTAACTGCTGTTACTTATGTTCCAAGAAATGGATATGAAAGCAGCAGCGGAAAAGTAAACAATGGTGCGATCGAGCAGTGTAACGTTTATGTAACAACCGATG
>CAJMMS010000051.1 GCA_905214675.1 uncultured bacterium | reverse complement strand
AGGTAATAAAAAATGCCGTATTTATGCGGCTTGTGGCGTTTCGCAAACGCCTATTAGTCGGAGCAGATGAAAGGAGAAAGGATAAAAAATTATGAGAAACAAAAAGAAATGTATCAGTTTAACTCTTGCAGCAGTACTTTTACTGACGGGCTGCGGCGGTGGAACTTCCAATAACAACAGCAGCGATACTTCTGCCGCAAACAGCAGCAGCGACACTTCCGCGGCAAGCACCGGAGATAAGAAAGTACTTACTTTCGGATGTCAGATGTATACCGATGGTATTGTAAATACCGTTACGGATGAGAATGGCGGATGGAACGCTATGCGTTACGGTATCACCGAGGGTCTGTTCAAATTCAACGACAGCATGGAAGTTGAGCCATGGCTGGCAGAGAGTTATACGGTAAATGACGAGCATACCGAGTGGGTCATCACTCTGAAAGACGGTATCAAATTCTCTGATGGCTGCGATCTGACTCCGACAAAAGTAAAAGAGTATTTTGAGTATCTGAAAGAGATGGGACCGAGTGGTTCTGCAAAACCTCAGAAATATCTGGAGTTTGAGGCAACGGTAACTGCTGATGATGAGGCAAACACTCTGACCATCCAGACCACTCAGCCGTATGCAAACCTTCCGGGACAGCTGGCACATCCGACCATGGGAATTGTTGATGTGGCAGATACCGAAAACTTTGATAATGGTACGATCGGAACAGGTCCGTACATGATCGATACCTTTAATGGCGTAGGTGTTGGATACGATCTGGTGGCGAACCCGAACTACCGTGAGGAAGTTCCGTATGATGAAGTAAAACTGATGTACATGGGTGATGCTTCTGCCAAGACCATGGCTCTGCAGAGCGGACAGGTTGATCTGGTAGAGAACATCACCAACGTATCGGATATTCAGGATTTCAAAGACAACCCTGATTTCACCGTAGACATCGCTTCCGGTGTTCGCTGTGGTTTCAGCTGGATGAATTTTGACGGTGTTCTTGGCAATAAGACTCTGCGTCAGGCAATCCTGATGGCGATTGATTATGACACCATCTGTCATTCCAAGACGATCGGAGATCTGTATACGCCGGGATTCTCCGTACTGCCGTCTACGTTAAATTATGGATACGACAAACTGAACAACCCATATACCTATGATCCGGAAGGTGCGAAAAAGCTCCTTGACGATGCCGGTATCGTAGATACGGACGGAGACGGAATCCGTGAGATCGACGGAGAAAACATCAACCTGCACTACGTTTCTTATGAGAACCGTCTGCTGAATGATTTCTCCAATGCACATATCCAGTATCTGGCAGAGATCGGTATCGGATGCACCGCAGATTACGGCAGTTCCGATGACCAGTGGAGCAAACTTGCTGCCGGAGACTATGATTTCAACAATAATAACTGGATCACCGTAGGTACCGGAGACCCATATGCATACATGGCAAACTGGGCAACGGACACTACTTACTGCGGATATTCCAATCCGGAATATGATAAGCTGTTTGAACAGCTGAAGAGCGAGATGGATGAGGACAAGCGTGCAGATCTGATTTTCCAGATGCAGCAGATCCTGGTAGATGATGCAGCTGTTCTGATCGACGGTTACTACAACTCTTCCATGATCTACTCTAAAAATGTGGGAAATGCACATATCCATACTGCAGACTATTACTGGCTGACCACCGAGATTACCCCGGCTCAGTAAGTTTAAGAACTGATTACCCCCATCCGTGCCCCTTACGGCGGCAGTGTGGGGGTATTTCCGCACGTAGGGGTTCATGCGTTTGGCTTGAATTTTAACAGAAAGGAGCTATTGTTTTGAATAAGAAACAGATTCTTCGCCGAATCTTTCAGATTGTGATCGTGCTGATCGGTATCAGTTTCGTGACGTTTTTGCTGACCTACCTGTCTCCGGGAGATCCGGTTCGTAACATGTTTTCCGCTACCGGTGTCATGCCGACAGAAGAGCTGGTACAGCAGACCAGAGACGAGATGGGTCTGAATGATCCGTTTTTCACCCAGTATTTCCGCTGGCTGTTTAACTGTCTGCATGGCAATTTTGGAAAATCCTACAGCTTGAACAAACCGGTTGTAGAGCTGCTGGCAGCCCGTGTAATTCCGACGCTGAAACTGACACTGATGTCATTGATCCTGATGTTGGTTATATCCGTGCCGCTTGGCGTTGCTTCTGCATTGCATAAAGATGGAATTATCGATTATATTTGCCGTGCGGTAACCTTCGTTGGATGTGCCATGCCAAACTTCTGGGTAGGTCTTCTTCTGATGCTGCTTTTGTGTGTAAAGATTCAGATTTTCCCGGTTATCGCTTCCAGCGGTGACTTCAAGAGTCTGTTTTTGCCGGCACTGACGCTGGCCATTGCAATGGCATCCAAATATACAAGACAGGTCCGGACAGCAGTTCTGGAGGAACTGAGTCAGGACTATGTCATCGGTGCAGAAGCCAGAGGTGTAAAACGTTCTACCATCATCTGGAAAAATGTATTTCCGAATGCATTGCTTCCGCTGATTACGATGCTTGGTCTGTCCATCGGAAGTCTTCTTGGCGGTACCAGTGTTGTAGAGGTAATTTTCTCTTATCCTGGACTTGGAAATCTGGCCGTTACTGCCATTACTTCCAGTGATTATAACCTGATTCAGGGTTATGTGCTCTGGATGGCGTTGATTTATATGGTCATTAACCTGATTGTGGATGCATCCTATGTTTATATTGATCCGCGGATGAGATTGAAGAGGTGAGAACATGAAAAAGACGTTAAAATTTATGAAAGAACATAAGCAGTTTACCTTTTTTGGGATTCTTGCCGTTCTGATCATCCTGGCAGCTGTTTTTGCACCGGTACTGACAGGAGGCGTTGATCCGCTGAAAGGATCTCTTACAGAAGCACTGGAAGCACCGAGTAAAGAGCATATTTTCGGAACGGACAAAATGGGCCGTGATATTTATGCACGTGTTATTTACGGAGCACGTGCTTCCCTGACTTCTACGTTTGGCGTGGTTATCCTGATCTTCCTGGTAGGAAGTGTAGTAGGTGTTATTGCCGGGTATTTTGGCGGTAAGATTGATGCGATTCTCATGCGTATTGCAGATATGATGCTGGCATTCCCGGGATTGGTTCTTGCTCTGGCCGTTGCAGGTATCATGGGTGCAAGTATCCGAAATGCCATTATTGCGATCGTGGCCGTTAACTGGACAAAATATGCCCGTCTGGCACGAAGTCTGGTCATGAAGATCCGTGACCGTGACTATGTGGCAGCGGCAGTTGTGACAGGTTCGAAAACACCGTATATGCTGCTTCGTTATATGCTTCCGAACGCACTGCCGACGCTGATCATTACAGCGGCTACGGATGTTGGTGGTATGATGCTGGAGATCGCAGCTCTGTCTTTCCTCGGATTTGGTGCAAAGCCGCCGACACCGGAATGGGGCTATATGCTGAATGAAGGACGTGCCTGCATGCAGTCTGCACCGTGGATGATGCTCTATCCGGGACTTGCTATTTTCCTGGTCGTTGTTGTATTTAATATGCTGGGAGATTCCATCCGGGATATCCTGGATCCGAGAGATGAGTAAGGAGGCAGGAAGATGCTGAAAATTGATAATATTACAATCGCTTATAAAGACGTTCCTACCGTTGTGGATTTCAGTCTCGATATGGCCGGGGGTCAGATCGTCAGTCTGGTAGGAGAGAGCGGAAGCGGCAAGACTACTGTGATCCGTGCGGTTCTCGGACTTCTTGCCGGAGGCGGTAAAGTAACCAGAGGAGATATCCTTTTTAATGGGAAATCTCTCCTTAAGAATACACAGGAGCAGTGGAGGAATCTGCGAGGCAGTGAAATCTCCATGATTTTTCAGGACAGTGGTGCCATGATGAACCCGACCAGGAAAATCGGTGCGGTCTTTACTGAATATCTTCAGACTCACGAGAAGATTTCGAAAAAGGATGCATGGGCAAAAGGAGAGGAAATGCTTGAAAAGATGCGTCTTCCAAGTCCGGATAATATTATGAGATCCTATCCGTTCCAGTTATCCGGCGGTATGCGTCAGCGTGTAGGTATTGCTATGGGAATGACCTATCAGCCGAAGCTTCTGCTGGCGGATGAGCCGACGAGTGCACTTGATGTAACGACTCAGGCACAGATCGTACGTCAGATGATGGAACTGAGGGATGATTACGGAACCGGTATTATTGTTGTTACCCACAACCTGGGTGTGGCAGCTTATATGTCTGACTACATCGTGGTTATGAAAGACGGTCATATTGAAGATCAGGGTGACCGCGACCATATCCTGCATCACTCGGAAAATGATTATACCCGCAGACTGTTAAGTGCGGTACCTTCTATGGGAGGGGAATCTTATGTTTGAACATGATGAAGTTGTTCTGGAAGCGAAGCATGTTACCCGCCGTTTCCCGGCGTCCGGCGGACGTACTTTGGTTGCCAATGATGATATTAATCTGAAATTTTACAAAGGAAAGACACTGGGACTGGTAGGTGAATCCGGCTGCGGTAAATCTACGTTTATGCGATTTCTGGTATCACTGGATACTCCTTCCGAGGGAGAGATCCTTTACCGCGGCAAGGATATTACCAAACTGAAGGGGGAAGAACTGCGTCAGAACCGTCAGAATATCCAGATGGTATTTCAGGATCCGACCTCTTCTTTCAACCCGAAAATGAAGATCCGTGATATTGTATGCGAACCTCTTATGAACTTTAACCGTATCAGGAAGAGTGAGAAGGATGCAGCCTGCCGCCGTCTTCTGGAAATGGTAGAGCTGCCGGGAGATTTTGCAGACCGTTATCCGCACAATATGTCCGGCGGACAGCGTCAGCGTGTAGCCATCGCCCGTGCTCTGGCTCTGGAACCGGAGATTCTGATTCTTGATGAGGCAACTTCCGCACTGGATGTATCTGTACAGCAGACGATCATTGAACTGATCGTAAAACTTCAGAAAGAAAAAAATATTACCATCGGTTTTATCTGCCATGATATTTCACTGATCCAGTCCTGTGCACATGAAGTGGCAGTTATGTATCTGGGAAATGTAGTGGAAGTGCTCCCTGCAAAAAATCTGTCAGAACATGCCGTACATCCGTATACGAGAGCACTGATCGGCTCCATTTTTGATATCGGCATGGATTTTGGCAAACCGATTGAAGAGATCAAGGGCGAGGCACCAAGCCCGCTGGATGTGCCGGCAGGCTGCCCGTTTCGGGGACGTTGTCCGAAAGCAACCGAAAAATGTGCGGCGGAAAAACCGAAACTCCATCAGATCGGAGCAGATCACGAAGTGGCCTGTCATCTGTTTGATAAGGAGGATAAATAACGGTGAAAAAAATGAAAAAAATTGCAACATTATTGCCGGCACTGATTATAGTGTTAGCAATAGCTTCCTGCGGACACAAAAATGAGCAGCAACCTATTCACAAGATCGGTGTTATCGTTTATGATCTGAAGGATGAACAGGTACAGGCCTTCCGTCAGTATATGGAAGGTTATCTTGGGAAAAATTTTTCAGATGTGGACTTCCTGTATTCTGCGGGGATAACTACAGAAGAAGAGGAGATGGAGTTCCTGAAGGATGCCATTGAGGAAGGTGTGGAAGGAATTATCGCATTTAACAGCTTTGATCTGGAAAAGGAAGTAGAACTTTGTGCATCCGGCGGAGTGTATTATCTCCGTCCGTCCAGTACCACAGATCCGGAAGATTTTGACAAGGTTGCTGACAATCCATATTTCCTGGGATATTTCGGACCGGGGAACGAGATGGAGTATCAGGCAGGATATGATATGGCCGCTTATTTTGCGGAAGAGAAAATTTCTGACAGCTACTTTATCTTAAGCGGAGGGGCAGGCAGCAATGTCATGCACGAACAGCGTACAGAAGGTATGCTTGATGCCCTGCAGAAAGCATACGGCGTACAGTTTGACCAGAGCAGCACAGAGCTTGCGTCTGCTTCCGAACCGGTCAGCATGGAGGCCGGAGCTTTGAAAGTAACGGTATTTCCGGGTTACATCGGCGTGACGGATGTGGGAGAGAAGGCAGTTGCAGCGTTTGAAAAAGACCCGGCAGGTGTGGTCATGAGTACGATTCCGGTGCAGACCATTGCAGACTCTCTGAAAGATGCCAGTCTTGGAACGATTGACTGTTATACGCAGGCCAATGGAAGACTCTTTAAAAACGGCAGTCTGAAGTATCTGTGCGGTAAATATGAGTCTATCATCGGACCGGCATTTGCAGCCATGTACAATGCAGTGACAGGATACAGTGAGGATTTCCGGGAGGATGGAAAGGCTTTTACGATTCAGCAGGGATTCTGGGTTTCTACCAGTTATCAGGATTTTCAGAAAAAATATGAACTGTCTTCCGGCATTACCTTAAATGCTTACAGCTATGAAGACCTTCTGGAAGTGTGCAAAGCACATAATTCGAATGCAACTTTAGATGATTTGAAAAAACTTGCAGGTGCGTGGGATTTTGATTCTGCGGTACAGAGAAGGAAATAGATATGAAGGAACATACACTTACGAAAGGCAGCGTTGGAAAAGGTATTTTGCTGTTCGTACTGCCTATTATTGTGGGCAGTCTGATCCAGCAGCTTTATGTGACCATTGATGCAGTGGTGGTTGGACAGTTTACAGGAAAACTGGGACTGGCAGCGATCGATTCCGTGCATACGCTATTTAAATTTCCATTGAATTTCATGAATGGTCTGGCTTCCGGTGCGACAATCATCATTTCCGGACATTGCGGTTCCAAAGATGAGAAGCAGATGCACTGCTCCATCCGTACGGCCTGCACGGTGGCAGTGATCCTTGGTGTGATCTGCTCTGTTGGCGGCGTTCTTCTGACTCCGTGGATGTTAAACGTTATGTCCGTGCCGGAGACGGTTTATGGCAGAGCTTTTGCGTATACCTGCATTTATTTTGGCGGTATCTGGTCCATGGTACTTTATAATATGGCAGCCGGAATCCTGCGTGCATACGGAGATTCCAAACGTCCGCTGTATGTGTTGATCTGCTGTGCGGTTATCAACATTGTGGGAGATCTTCTGCTGGTGGGTGTGCTGCATCTGGGAGTGGCCGGTGCAGCTCTGGCAACGGTATTCTCACAGATTGTCAGCGTGGTACTTACGTTTTATATGCTCCGGAAAACGCTTCATATCAGCAAAGAAGAAAAGCCACTCTGGTGGCCGCATTTCTGTGCAGAGCATATGAGCCAGATGATCAGACTGGGATTTCCGCTGGCACTGCAGTCTATGCTGTTTCCGATTGCGAACAGTATTGTGCAGGCCGGTGTCAACACGATGGGTACAGATCAGATTGCAGCCTGGGGAATTTGTGATAAAATGAATATGTTGATCTGGCTTATATCTGATTCCATGGGCCCGGCACTGACCACCTTTGTGGCACAGAACCTGGGAGCCAGAAATCCGGAGCGGATCCGAAAAGGAGTCAGGGCAGGAACAGCCATGTCTGCCGGTGCTGTAATACTGATCAGTGTGGGACTGTTTTTCTTTGCACAGATGCTGACACCTTTGTTTGTATCTTCTCAGGATGCAGCATCCCTTTCAGAACTGGTTGGAACTTACAGCCGGATGATGGCACCGTTCTTCTGTTTCTATGCCCTTGCAGAAGCATTTTCCGGTGCCTGCTGCGGCACGGGAGATACGATACGGCCTATGATCACCACGCTGCTGGCCATCTGCCTGCTGCGAGTGCTTGGTATCCTGCTGGTACTTCCGGTCTATGGAACGATGGAATGTATTGTTATGATTTATATTGCTTCATGGATTGCGGCAGGAGTTTCTTTTCTGCTGCTCTGGCACCGGGATGCGGCACATATTTCGAGATAACAGAATGACGGAAAGGTGGGGGAATTATGGATCTGAAACAGCTGCAGTATTTTGTGGTCAGTGTGGAGAGCGGAAGTTTTAAGAAAGCAGCAGAGATGCTGTATACCACACAGCCGCATATCAGTAAATCCATCAAAAATCTGGAAACAGAACTGAACGTGCAGCTTCTGGAACGAAAAGCACGTGGTGTGGAAGTGACAGAGTCCGGTAAAAAGATTTATGAATATGCCTGCAATATGCTGGTGGATGCGTCCAGAATTCATGCAGCAGTGGAAGAAGACGAGAAAGTGCTGCGTGTGATTTCTGCCGCAGGTGACCGGTTTGCAACACTTTTTGGTGCCTACTGTGAAGGCAGAGCAGAGAAAAATCTGAAAGTCTGGTATCGGGACAGTACAGTGGAAGAAATTTTCCCGTCGCTGCATCATCGTACGTTCGACATAGGATTTTTCTATGCAGATCAGAGACAGATGATCGCCTATCTTCAGATGATCAAACGAAAACATTTGGAATTCACAGCTCTTGGCCAGACGGAACCCATTCTCTATGTAGGACCACAAAATCCGCTTTACGGTGCAGAAAGTGTGGCTGAGCGGGAGTTGAAATCTCTGAAATATGTGCAGATCCAGGACTTTTACAACAGACCTGAGATGCATCTGATGGAAGGCGGAATGGATTATCTTGATTATCAGAACCAGAGGCAGGTGATGGTGACCAATAACCGCAGTCTTCTGACACAGATCATTTTGACGACATCCCTTGCCAATATCAGCAGTGCACGCTTCCCGGATATTCTGACCGGATCGAAAGATATCCATGCAATCCCTATCCGAGGCATGAAAAACAGAATGACGTTTGCTTATGTAAAACGACTTCATGGCGATCTGCCGGAAGAAGCAAAACAGTTTGTGGAGTATGTGAAAGCACATATTATTTAGAAGGAAGAAGCTATCATACGGTAGCTTCTTTTTTGATGTGATGGGATCATAAAATTGGCAAGGTGAGAGGTGCTGTCTGGTTGTTCGGTTATTCTAAATGTGATTGATTTAAGGAATAGAAAAGCGGCATGTAAAGGAAATGACGAACAAACGTTTACTTTTACTGATGCGTATGGTAAAATAAAAAAACATAGAAAAAGATACGTTTCATATACAAAAGATGGAGAGGATAATAGAGTGCTGAAAATAGGAAGAGTTTACAGAATGCCAAGGCCGCCGCAGCAGGACTCGCCACAAGTTGATGGGCTTGATAATTTTTATTATGAATCGAGAACACCGGGGATTGGATTTCAGTTTCAAAAGGGGATTCACAATGTTCAGAGTATTACGGGTCCGAATGGTGAGTCTCGCTGCCCGCTGATTATTATCTCCAGTACGCCAAGAAAGGCGGAAAGTGAAGAAACACCATGGTATGATCGCTATGACTCTGAGCATGGATATGTAAAATATTATGGTGATAATAAACCAAATAAAGGACGACCAGAAAATGCACCAGGGAATAAAATAATACATGATAAAGTATATACGACGTATACTGTATTTGATGCAGCTGGAAATAGATATGTACAGATAGATACATATGGAAAAATTGATCGTGAAAATCCAGAAAAGATAAGTCAATCGATTCAGTTTGATAAACAGACAGCAGAATTTTTTGTAGATCTGCTGAAAAAAGAATTTGATATTTGATGAGCAGCAGATATTCGGATTATTGGGGATTCTTCAAGAGAAGGGAAATAGATACAGATTGCAAAGGATAGAAGAAAGGATTTCATGGAAAGGGTGATGAAGGATGATAACACAGAAGGAAATGGCTGAATTATAAAAGAAAGCTAATGATTCGAAAATCTGCCAGATTATTTGGCGGTTACATTTCATAGGTATGTGGTGAAATAATCAAAAAAACAATCACAAAATTTTGCGATTGTTTTTTTGACTGTTTCTGGGTATAATATAATCAAAAAATTGAAAAGGATGTGCTCAATATGCGTGAAACAAGAATAGTAGAATTCAAGGAAACGATTACGAATACTTTTTTAAAAACAGTCAGTGCCTTTTCAAATTACGATGGCGGAACAATCTTTTTTGGAATTGATGATAATGGAGATATCAAAGGATTGCTGGATGTGAAGCAGGCCTGCCTTGACATTGAAAATAAAATCAATGACAGTATTTCACCTCAACCAAACTATATGCTTGAAATCCAGAACAATGATCAGATAATAAAACTGACGATAAAAAGTGGACTCCAGAAACCGTATTTATATAAATCGAAAGCATACAAACGAAATGATACTGCAACGATAGAGGTAGATACACTGGAATTTTCAAGGCTTATTTTAGAGGGAAAAAATATCAGATTTGAGGAATTAACGTGTAAAGATCAAGCATTGTCCTTTGAAGTTTTGCATTGCAAATTAAAAGAAATGATTCAGCTTGAAACTTTTAATCAGGATACATTAAAAACATTGAATTTATATGACAACATAAATGGTTATAATAATACAGCAGGTCTTTTGGCAGATAAAAATCATTTTCCGGGAATTGATATTGTTAAATTTGGAGAAAGTATCAGTATCATTCAGAGAAGAATAACATTTGAAAACATCTCCGTATTAGAAGTATACAAAAAGGCAATCTCTGTATTCCGGGAGTATTATCAGTACGAAGTGATACAAAGTGCTGATAGGAAGAAAGTGGAAAAAATACCGGAAGCTGCATTCAGAGAAGCGATTGCAAATGCGTTGATTCACAGGGCATGGGACGTGGCATCGCAGATCAGAGTTTCTATGTTTGATGACAGAATTGAAATCGTATCTCCAGGAGGACTTCCATCAGGAATAACAGAGGAGGAATATTTGTCTGGGAAACTTTCAATTTTGAGAAACAGAAATCTTGCAAACGTATTTTACAGATTGGGTTTTGTAGAAATATTCGGAACAGGAATTATAAGAATAAAACAACTTTATGAAAAAGCTTTGGTCAAACCAGGTTTTGAAGTATCTGAGAACGCAATAAAGATTGTGCTTCCTATATTTGAAGATAATGTTGATTTAACTGAAGACGAAAAAATTGTTTACCAAATTTTAAGTGAGACTATGTTAAAACCAATAAGCGAAATTGCACCATATGTACCGTTTGGCAAATCAAAGACAACACAGTTGCTGAAAAATATGATAAAAAGAGGTTCAGTAGTTGTTGAAGGGAAAGGAAGAGGTACTAAATATATAATTAAATAAAAAATCTATTTATTGCTCCTTTATTATGATATCGAGGATTGAAAGAATGGAATAATGAAAAAGGGTATCTGACTGATACTTGCTTGACAGCACAAGATAGATATAAAGCATACCTGGATTATTTTAGAATTGCATATTAAGAGAAAAAATAATGATAAGAATTATGCGAAAGCGAGGCGATGAGTATGTTAATGAATACGGCTGAGTATCTTTCCATTATCGAAAATATCAAGAGCGAAATTACTGCGGCACAATACCGTGCAGCTGTTCATGTAAATGCAGACATGCTGCTTCTTTATTATGATATTGGTTGCGTAATCAATGAACATAAATCATGGGGAAACAAGTTTATTGATAACCTTGCAGCAGATATTCGGATCGCTTTTCCAGAAAGCAAAGGTTATTCTGTTCGTAATTTGAAGTATATGGCAAAATTCGCTGAGACTTATTCAGACCGAGAATTTGTGCAACAGGTTGTTGCACAAATTCCGTGGGGTCACAATATTGTTCTTCTGGATAAAGTCGATGATATGGATGAACGCAAATGGTATATCAAAAAGTCAGCGGAAAACGGTTGGTCACGAAATGTTCTTGTCCATCAGATAGAAAGTAACTTGTATCAGCGGCAGGTTCTGGCAGATAAGGTCACAAATTTTGAGCACCGTTTACCGTCTCAGCAAAGTGAACTTGCGGTGCAGACCATGAAAGACCCATATGTCTTTGATTTTATTCCTTTCCGGGAAGATATGCTTGAACGGGATATTGAGCAGGCACTGGTTCGGGATGTCACAAAGCTTCTTCTGGAGCTTGGAACGGGATTTGCATTTTTGGGTAATCAGTATCACCTGAATGTAGGCGGGGATGATTTTTACATTGATTTGTTATTCTATAACTTGAATCTTCGCTGTTATGTGGTTATTGAATTGAAAACCGGTGACTTCAAGCCGGAATATGCCGGTCAGCTAAATTTTTATCTGTCAGCGGTGGATGGCATTTTGAAAAAAGAGCAGGACAATCCGTCCATTGGCTTGCTTCTGTGCAAAAGCAAGAATAATGTGGTTGCAGAATATTCGCTCAAGGATATTTCAAAGCCGATTGGTGTGAGTGAATATAAAATAACCAGCAGTCTGCCGGATGATCTGGAAAAGCAACTGCCATCTGTTGAGGATATTCAGAAACGGATTAAGTAAATCTGATTTCAAAATTGAAAATAAGGATGCCGAGAGTTTAGTTTGGCGGATAATGAATTTTTACCAACGTATCTTGGGTATTTCTTTGTTTCGTTATAGAGACAGTAGACTTTGATTCATTATCAAGAGCTGATTTCTCAAAAATTGATTTTTTGTTTGCAATAAATGAATCAACGATATATTTTCAAAATGTGAGTAAATAAAAATTGGTTTCAAAGAAAAAGATCGGAAGGTTTGGTGAGGGCTTTCAGTATCAGAGTAATTGTGAGGAAAATATCCGCCGTTATATTGAACATCAGAGCAAGTTGTATTAATTTAAAGCGGACTGTAAATACCG
>CAJMMS010000050.1 GCA_905214675.1 uncultured bacterium | reverse complement strand
GATTGTTTTGCAGTGGACGGCGTCCTGTTTCCGTATATCAATTTCTCGACAACTTATTATTTCTTGAAGGAAGCTCTTTTTCTCAGCTTCGGATCCAGGATTTTCTTACGGATTCTCAGATGGTTCGGCGTTACTTCCAGAAGTTCGTCGGTATCAATGAAGTCCAGGGCTTCTTCAAGGCTGAGGATCTTAGGCGGTGTCAGTTTCAGGGCATCGTCAGATCCGGAAGCACGGGTGTTGGTCAGGTGTTTGCTCTTGCAGACATTCAGCTCGATGTCCTCTGCTTTACCATTCTGTCCGATGACCATACCGGAGTAAACTTTTTCGCCAGGTCCGATGAACAGGGTACCGCGCTCCTGAGCACTGAACAGACCGTAAGTTACGGACTCGCCATCCTCGAATGCGATCAGAGAACCCTGTTTGCGGTACTGGATGTCGCCCTTGTAAGGTGCATAACCGTCAAACATGGTATTCATGATACCATTACCTTTTGTATCGGTCATAAATTCGCCACGGTAACCGATCAGTCCGCGGGAAGGAATGCAGAACTCCAGTCTTGTGTAACCGCTGCTGGCAACGCTCATGCCCTGCAGTTCACCTTTTCTCAGGGAGAGTTTCTGGATAACGGTACCGGAGAATTCTTCCGGAACGTCTACATAAACTAACTCCATTGGCTCCAGTTTCTTGCCGCGTTCGTCTGTTTTGTACAGAACTTCTGCCTTACTTACGGCAAATTCATAACCTTCACGACGCATGTTCTCGATCAGTACGGAAAGATGAAGTTCACCACGGCCGGAAACCTTGAAGGACTCGGTTGTTTCTGTTTCTTCGACACGCAGGCTGACATCGGTGTTCAGTTCTTTGAACAGACGGTCACGCAGATGACGGGAAGTGATGAATTTACCGTCTCTTCCGGCGAGCGGGCTGTCATTTACAATGAAATGCATGGCGATGGTCGGCTCGGAAATCTTCTGGAACGGGATTGCTTCCACATGATCCGGAGAGCAGAGTGTGTCACCGATGTGCAGGTCAGCGATACCGGAGATCGCTACGATGGAACCGATCGTTGCTTCATTTACTTCTACTTTATTCAGACCGTCAAACTCATACAGTTTGCTGATCTTTACTTTTTTCTGTTTGTCCGGATCGTGGTGGTTGACAAGAACGCAGTCCTGGTTGACACGGATCGTTCCGTTATCTACTTTACCAACACCGATACGTCCAACATATTCGTTGTAGTCGATGGTACTGATCAGAACCTGAGTTCCGGCAGTTTCATCACCCTGCGGAGCAGGAATATAATTTAAGATCGTCTCGAACAGCGGAACCATGTCTTTTGGCTCGTCGTCCAGACTTAAGGTTGCATAGCCGCCCTTTGCAGAAGCGTAAACGAACGGGCAGTCAAGCTGTTCGTCGGAAGCATCCAGATCCATGAACAGTTCCAGGATCTCATCGATGACTTCATCCGGTCTTGCTTCCGGACGGTCGATTTTATTGATACAGACGATAACAGGCAGATCCAGATCCAGTGCCTTACGCAGAACGAATTTTGTCTGTGGCATGGCACCCTCGAAAGCATCTACCACGAGGATAACGCCGTTTACCATTTTCAGTACACGTTCCACCTCACCGCCGAAGTCTGCATGTCCCGGAGTGTCAATGATATTGATCTTTGTGTCTTTGTAAAATACAGCGGTATTTTTGGATAAAATCGTAATACCACGTTCACGTTCAATGTCGTTGCTGTCCATGACACGCTCGGCTACTTCCTGATTTGCCCGGAACACACCGCTCTGTTTGAGCAGCTCATCTACCAATGTAGTCTTGCCGTGGTCAACGTGTGCGATAATGGCAATGTTGCGTACATCTTCTCTAATCATAAATAATACACTCTTCCTTTTGTATATGTTGTTTTCATTTTCTTGTTAAAACCACTACAGAGTTTATCACATTTTTCCCAGATTACAAGGGATTTGAAGAAATTTTGAAGAAAAACCGGAAAACAGACATATTGGAAACACGTCCGGAATATATTTCATTAAGCGGTGCGGCGAAGAACGTTACCGGGAAAAATACAAAAAGAGCTTCATAGGGAAGGGAGAACTATTATTTATGGCAGATAAGATTATTGAAAACAACCAGGTATCCATTATCGGAGAGGTAGCATCCTCTTTTGTATTCAGCCACGAAGTATTTGGAGAAGGCTTTTATATGGTAGATATTCTGGTGAAAAGACTGAGTGACTGTTCTGATTGTATACCTGTTATGATTTCAGAACGGTTGATTGATGTAAACAAAGACTGTCGTGGAGAATTTGTGCAGATCAGCGGACAGTTCCGTTCTTACAACCGGCATGAAGAGAAGAGAAACCGTCTTGTACTTTCTGTTTTTGCAAGGGAGATCAGTTTTGTGGAAGAAGAACTCGACAAGGCAAAAACCAATCAGATTTTTCTGGATGGATATATCTGCAAAACACCGGTTTACCGGAAAACACCGCTTGGACGGGAAATTGCAGATATGCTGATCGCAGTTAACAGACCTTATGGAAAATCGGATTATATTCCGTGTATCTGCTGGGGAAGAAATGCCAGATTTGCAGCAGGTTTTGAAGTTGGCGGGCGTGTGCAGATCTGGGGACGTATCCAGAGCCGTGAATATGTGAAAAAGCTGGAGGGTGAAGAGACACAGAAACGTGTAGCATATGAAGTTTCTGTAAGTAAGCTTGAATACATCTGATACAGGTACTTTTCCTTGCTTTTTAAAAGAAAATGGTGTATAACTTATCGAAGATGCGTGAAATATTTTTAACGAGGTGCATAATGGATAAAGGTTCGATACATATCTTCTGTGGTGAAGGGAAGGGAAAAACCACCGCAGCGATTGGCCAGGGGATACGGGAGGCAAGTCAGGGGAGAAGCGTTATCATTATACAGTTCATGAAAGAAAAAAATGCAGAAGAGATAGGGTTCGTACAGCGGCTGGAGCCGGAAATCAAACTGTTCCGGTTTCAAAAATCGGAGGAAGCATTTGAACAGCTTCCGGATGCCGAGAAAGAAGAAGAAAGTAAAAATCTGAAAAATGCGCTGAATTTTGCAAGAAAAGTGCTGGTTACAGAAGAGTGCGATGTGTTGATACTGGACGAAGTGCTGGGACTTGTGGAGGCAGGTGTCATAGAAGCAGAGGAACTGCATGCTTTGTTTGATGCAAAAGGAGAATCTACAGACCTCATTCTGACTGGTATATATCCGGCAAGGGAGATCTGGCAGTATGCAGACGAAGTGACGGAGATGGTCACAGCGTTTAAAGCCGAACGCACGTGAGACTTTAAAAAAGTCAACCCGATGGTTGACAATATATTTTGACAATGATAAGATAATAAACAAATCAGTGTTGACACGAGAGTTGTGTGTATACCGATTTAGAGTATTGCAGATTTGATAGAGGTTGCGTGTTTCAAGAGTAAGCCACTGGATGTATTCAGGTACAGGGGAAGGTGGTCCAAAGGGGAAAACGCCGAAAGCTGGATTGCACCTGAAGCTTACAGCTTGGGCATGGAGCTAAGAACTCTATGACTGTCATCGATGACGATGGGGCGCTATCTGAAAGAATACAGTTATTTATCATTTATGGATTCTTTGGGACAGACCTGATCGGGTTTGTCTCTTTTATTTTAGTCGAAGAAGATCTCGGCCATTTCAGATTAGGAGGAAAAATTATGGCTATTTTTACAGGAGCAGGTGTGGCGATCGTTACACCGATGCATGAAAACGGAGACGTAAACTACGAAAAATTAAGTGAGATTCTGGAAGAACAGATCGCAGGCGGAACAGATGCCATTATTATTTGCGGAACCACCGGGGAATCATCCACACTGACACATGAGGAACATCTGGATGTGATCCGTTATACTGTTGAAAAAGTGGCAAAGAGAATCCCGGTAATTGCCGGAACCGGTTCAAACTGCACAGCAACTGCCATCTATCTTTCACAGGAAGCAGAAAAAGCAGGAGCAGATGCACTTCTTCTGGTTACGCCATACTATAATAAAGCAACACAGAACGGACTGATCGCACATTACACAGCAATCGCAGAGTCCGTAAAACTGCCGATCGTTCTTTATAACGTGCCGAGCAGAACTGGCTGCAACATTCAGCCTCAGACAGCGGTTACACTTGCAAAGAATGTTGAAAATATCGTAGCGATCAAAGAAGCAAGCGGAGATATTTCACAGGTTGCAACCCTGATGCAGTTAGCAGACGGATGTATTGATCTGTATTCTGGAAATGACGATCAGATCGTACCGATGATGTCTCTTGGAGCAAAAGGGGTGATTTCGGTACTTTCCAACGTAGCACCAAAAGAAGCACACGACATCGTGGCACTTTATAATGAAGGAAAAGTAAAAGAAAGCTGTGATCTGCAGTTGAAAGCACTGCCGCTGATCCACGCACTGTTCAGCGAAGTAAACCCGATCCCGGTGAAAAAAGCACTCAATCTGATGGGGAAAGAAGTCGGACCGCTCCGTGGACCACTTTCCGAGATGGAAGACGAACATGCAGCAAAACTGGCAGAAGAGATGAAAAAATTCGGCATCAGGCTGGCAGAGTAAGTGATAATGTCAGAATTAAAATATTACTATGTAACGGAGTGATTCGTAAGTATTATCTTCATACGATAAATACAAAGAGAGGAAAAAACAATGGTAAAAATCATTATGCATGGCTGCTGCGGACACATGGGTCAGGTGATCTCCCAGATTGTAAAAGAGGATGCAGAAGCACAGATCGTAGCCGGCATTGATCCGTTTGATAATGGAAAAATGGAATACCCGGTATACAAAAGCCTGGAGGACTGCAAAGAAGAAGCAGATGTTGTGATCGATTTCGCATCTGCAAAAGCAGAAGATGCGCTGCTTGATTATTGCAGGGAACATAAGCTTCCGGTTGTGGTATGTACTACAGGTCTTTCCGAGGCGCAGCTTCAGAAAGTAAAAGAAACGGCAAAAGAAACAGCAGTTCTGAAATCGGCGAATATGTCTCTTGGTATCAATACGCTGCTGAATCTTTTGAAGAGTGCTGCAAAAGTACTGGCAGATGCGGGATTTGATATGGAAATCGTAGAGAAGCATCATAAACACAAACTGGATGCCCCAAGTGGAACAGCTCTGGCACTGGCAGACAGTATGAATGAAGCACTGGGAAATGCCTATCATTACACTTATGACAGAAGTGAGCGCAGAGAAGAAAGAGATCCGAAAGAAATCGGTATTTCAGCCGTTCGCGGGGGCAATATCGTAGGTGAACATGAGGTGATCTTTGCCGGAACAGATGAAGTGATCGAATTCAGACATACCGCATATTCCAAGGCAGTTTTTGGAAAAGGTGCTGTGCAGGCAGCAAAATTCCTGGCGGGCAGAGAGCCTGGTCTGTATGATATGCAGGATGTGATCGCAGCGAACGCATAGAAGTAACAGAAACTCAGAATGTCGTTTTATCATCTTTTTGATGGTGAAACGACATTTTTCACAAAAAGGCAGGGGTATTACAGGCGTAAAAGAAATGGAGGAAAAAGATGTACCGAAGATTTTTCGCAACAGGTATTCTGGCAGTGGTTCTGCTTGCATCCGGATGCAGTAACCATGTCACACAAAATACAGAAAAGACCACACAGGCGGTAACGGAGCATGCCACAGGGGAGAGCACAAAGGCAGAACAGACAGAGTCAGCTTCTGGAGCGGTAGAAAATGGATCTGGGACTGAAACGAAGCAGAGTGATGGAACAAACAAACAATCAGAAAATAAACAGGATAAAGTAAACAAAGAATCCGAACAGACTGCAGGAGAGCAGACGGGGGATGAAGAAATCCATACGGTGATCGGAACGCTGGAAGAGCTGGGGATGGATCAGGTGATGTTGTTATCTGATAATGGAAATGAACTGACGTTTTCAGTAGAAGGAGTAAAAATTGATCTTCCGTCCGGTATTCGTATTGGGAATCTGATTGCTGTAGATTATACCGGAAAAATCAACAAAAAAGGCACAAAAAAAGCTGCGGCAGTCCGCATTGCAGGATCAGCAGATACGGTAAATGTAGGAGAAACAGCAACAGAGGAAGAAACAGTTTCTGAATCAGCAACGGAAAAAACAACAGAAAAAACAACCGAAAAGGCACAGACTTCCGGAAAGAAACAAACAGTACAGGGAACTTTGGAAAAACTGTCCATGACCAGCCTGACGCTCAAAGATGCAGATGGAAAGAAGTATACGCTTCCTATCATCAATGTGCCATTATATCTGGAAAACGGACTTGCAAAAGGTACGAAAGTGGAAGTGACCTACAGAGGAAATCTGAAAGATGCGGATAAGGCAGAATCGGTGGAAGTTCTGAAAATTCAGAGTGCACAATGAGTTATAAAAACTTTAGAATTGTTTAGAGTTAGTCTATTTTTATGTATATATAAGTATGTTATGATAATTTTTAAGATGTCAGAAAAGGAGAGATTATCATGAGCGTACAGGTTATATATACAAGTCGTACCGGCAATACGGAGAAGCTTGCAGAAGCTGTATTTGCGGCAGTGCCGGTCAAAGAAAAAAATGTAAAAAGAATCGAGGAGAGAACAGAGCGGGATGACGGAGATCTGTACCTGGTTGGATTCTGGACAGATCGTGGAACGGCAAGCAGTGAGATCCTGGATCTGCTGGGAAGCCTTCATGGAAAGAAGATAGCATTGTTTGGAACCTGCGGTATGGGAAACGTGCCGGAATATTATGAACGGATTTTAAATGGAGTTGCAGCGTTTATCCCGGAGGACTGCGAATATCTTGGCGGATTTTTGTGTCAGGGAAAAATGCCGATCCAGGTGCGCCAGCGTTATGAATCCATGCGGGGTGTTTCAGATACAGAACGGATTGACCGTATGATCCGCAATTTTGATGAGGCACTTCTGCATCCGGACCGGAAGGATCTCAAAGCAGCATCCGAGTTTGTAAAAAGCCTGTTCTGAAAAATATGGGAAAATCAAAAGAAGTAAAGACAAATGCCATGCGTATTCTGGAGAGGAACAAGATTCCATACAAAGAATACACTTATGAATGTGATGAGTTCGTGGATGCCCTGAAGGTGGCAGACACGCTTGGACAGCCGTATGAGCTGCTCTACAAGACACTGGTCACGATTGGAAACAGCAAAAATTATTTTGTGTTTGTGATACCGATCGCCGAGGAGCTGGATATGAAAAAGGCAGCAAAATCGGTCGGTGAGAAATCCGTTTCCATGATCCATGTCAAAGAGATCAATCAGGTCACAGGCTATATCCGCGGAGGATGTACGGCAATCGGCATGAAAAAGCAGTATGTGACAAGAATTGATGAAAGTGCACAGAAACTGGAGAAGATGATCGTCAGCGGAGGCCGACTCGGTGTACAGATCGAGCTGAAGCCAGAAGATCTGAAAAAAGCAAGCAGGGGAGAGTTTGCCGATATCATTTTCAAACAGCCCAAATAGGTACGGGGCGATCGGTTGAGCATTCTGGATGTTCATATAACAGACATCTGAGGTAAGAGGCAGATGAAAGAGAAGGAGAAGAAAATGGAAAAGAAAAAAAGGAAATGGTTTTCACTGTTTCTTGCTGTGATCCTGGCATTTACCAGTCTGCCGGTATCACTGATGGCAGTAGGAAATGCGAAAAGCCAGACGCAGGAAACAACGAAGATCCTGCCAGGCAAAACGTCGGGAGAGATCAACTATTTTTCCTACGAATCATGTAGCGGAAAAAGCTGGACGTACAACGATGATGAGGCATATATAGACCTCGGGTCATCCAATGAGAAAGCAGAAGAATGTTTTTACAAGGTAATGTTTACGGGAAATGCCATCGAAGTTTTTGCAAACAAGAGCCACAACCACGGAAAAGTAAAATACCGTGTGGATGACGGAGCAGAGACACTGGTGGATCTTTATGAGAGCAGCCGTACCACGCCGCAGTCTGTATACAAAGCAGAAAATCTCACAGAAGGTGAACATACGCTCTATGCAGTTACGCAGAACGAACGCACCGGAAGTGCGGTAGTCAATCAGGTGGCCTATGTACAGGTCACACACAGCCCGTATATCGCGAAAGATTTTAAACTGGAAGATCAGGGAATTTCTTTAAGTGTCGGACAGAGCTATGCGATCTCTTACAGCTATACACCGTCCTATGCGACGCTGGATGATATGGTCTATACAATTTCTGATGAAACGGTTGCTTTGGTCAGTGATCAGGGAATGATCACAGCAAAGAAAAGCGGAACAGCGGTGATCACGGCATCCAGCCAGAAGGCAGGGATTTCCAGGACAATGGAAGTGGAAGTGCGCCAGCCGGGACGTGCACTTGGCGGCACTGTGACAGATCATAATACGCAGTACACGCAGAAACGTTTCGCAGAAGTTTCGGTAAAGAAAAACCGCAGCGAGACACTGCATGCCTGGAAGAATGACCGTGCAGTCAGTGAACTGGTCTTAAGTGCCATCGGCGGTGATTTTACAAATGTGACGATTCAGGCATCTGACCTGACGGACGGCAAAAAGAAGATCACAAAAGATAATGTGACGGCAACGTTTATCCGCTCTACAAAAGCCTATGCTTACGGATATATCTATGGAAATGATGTTCCGGCGGCAACGGAGGATAACCGGGCGGAAGCATCCGATATTCTCTGGCAGACCACACCGATCGCTATAAAAGCAGATACCCTTCAGCCGGTCTGGGTGGAGTTTGCGATTCCAAAGACAGCCAAATCCGGTACCTACAAAACGCAGCTGACCGTAACAGCAGATCAGCTTACACAGCCGCTTGTGTTTGACTATGAAGTGCGTGTACAGAATGCAGAACTTCCGGATAACTACAGTGATACTTTTGACATTGAACTGTGGCAGTATCCGTACACCAGTGCAGAATACTATAACGTGGAACCGTTTTCTGAGGAGCACCTGGAGATCATGAAGTCTTCCATGGAGCTTTATAAGAAGATTGGTGGACATGCGATCACCGCATCGATCATTGAAGATGCCTGGAACGGACAGACATACAGTGCAAATGCCGTACACTATCCGTCGATGATCAAATGGATAAAGAATGGCGATACCTTTACCTATGACTACACGGATTTTGATAAGTGGGTAAGCTTCAACAAATCCCTGGGAATCGGGGATAAGATCGTACTTTACAGTGTTGCACCATGGCACAATTCGTTCACTTACTGGGAGAACGGAGAGCTGGTAAGAGAAGTATTTTATATACAACCGACCAATGGAAGTGCATATTATACGGAAAATTATACCATACTCTGGACGGACTTTCTTACCGATCTTGTTACGCATCTGACGGAAAAAGGCTGGTTTGATGACAGCTACATCGGCATTGATGAGCAAGGATTTTCCAGCACCGCTTTTGATCTGATCGAGTCTGTGAAAAACAAGGATGGCAAATGTTTAAAGACAGCCGGAGCGATGGACAGCTTTATAGAAAAGAAAAACCTTGCGATGCGTGTGACCGATCTGAACGTCGGAGATACGGCGGCAGCGGCACATCAGGCAGAGTTTGATCAGCTGCTAAAAGACCGGGAAGCAAAAGGACTTCGCACGACTCTGTACTCCTGTACCGGGCACAGACCGGGCAACTTCTCTTTAAGTGCACCGGTGGAAAGTTACTGGTCGATTGTCAATGCAGGCAAGTCCGGCACGGCAGGATTCCTTCGCTGGGCATATGATGCATGGGTGGAAGATCCACTGAACGATACCACACATAGCAAATTTGAACCAGGTGACTGTTTCCTGATCTATCCGGATGAAAAGACGGCACGGGATCCGATCAGCAGAAGCTCGGTAAGACTGGAGCGTATGGCAGAGGGTGTGCGTGATGTTAACAAGCTTGCTGTGATCGAAAAAGAAGCACCACAGATGAAAACAGAGATAGAGAAGCTTTATGCAGGTATTTCTACGACTGCACGCGGCAATAAGGCATTTCTGACCGATGCACAGATTGCGACCTTATCGGATGAGATGGACACGTTCCAGGCAGGCATTGCAGATCTGACGGATCAGTATATCAAGCTGACAGGAAGAACCGAAGAGACGGAAAACGAGAGTGAAACAAAGACAGAAACAGAGACCGAAAGCGAAACAAAACAGCAGATGCCGTCCACAGAGACACCGGCAAAAGCAAAACCGGCGAAGGTAAAGGGTCTTTCCGTCAAGGCAGTTTCGAAAGGGAAACTGGTTCTGAAATGGAAAAAAGTCAGAAACGCAGATGGCTATGTGGTTTATCGTGCCGATAAGAAAAAAGGCAAGTATAAGAAAGTCAAAGTCTTAAACGGAGCCAGGAAGATAAGCTTTACCAATAAAAAACTGAAAAAGAAGAAGACGTACTACTATAAAGTATGTGCTTACCGCAAAGTGGGCAAAAAGAAAGTTTATGGCAGTTATTCTGCGGTGAAGAGCAGAAAAGTAAAATAAACGAATACAAAAAAAGCAGGAACTATGTTTAGTGAATCATGATATGCTCCCTTCTGGGCAGACAAGTGAAATAATAAAAAACTTGTCACTCAGGAGGGAGCATATTTTATCTCAGTCGGAGATTGTACTCCCACTGAGAAAGACTTGTTATTACTCACCACTTGCAGAAGTGGGAGTCTTCTCGACTGAGATAAAATACAAATGTTTACTGTAAAAATACATAAAGTGACCGAAAATGAAAAAAATGACGGAATTTGTACGAGATGCTGAAAAAAGGAAAAAAGTTACATTTAGGATCAAATGTAACGTTGTATGTGCAAAAAAGATATGCTATTATATATCTAAACTTCAGAATAGTTGTAAAAATGCATAAAAAAGCAGAGAAAAAAGTGTGCAAAATAAACAGAAATCAAAAAAGCACTTGACTTCAAGTATACTTGAAGTGATATAATAATGATGAAGGTAAACATTTTACTATATGTAAAACTGTCAAACTCATTCAAAAAGGAGGAAAAGGGATATGAAACAAAAAAAACTGTTGTCTGTTTTACTCGCAGGAGCGATGGTCGTAAGCGGCGGCAGCATTTCCGGTCTGGAGGGGATTATACCGGAAGTAGTCGCAGCAGCATCTTCTACCGAATGGAACGGACAGCCGGGGGTATTTCAGGTGAACCGCGAGGCGGCAAGATCGACCTTTTACAGCTTTGATACAGCAGAAAAGGCAAAAGCGAAAGACCGGACGAAATCTTCATTTTACCAGCTTTTAAATGGAGATGACTGGAAATTCAGCTGGGCAGTCAAACCGGCAGACCGTATCGGTGCAAAAGATGCCAACTTTAATCAGAAAGATTATGACGACAGCAGCTGGGATGACATTACGGTTCCGAAGAGCTGGCAGACCTATGTAAATAAGGACGGTTCCTGGAAATATGATCCGGTGATCTACTCTAACCAGAACTATCCGTGGATGAATGCAGAGGGCAAAGCTTACAATAAGTACAACGTAGGCGATGCTCCGACAGAGTGTAATCCGGTCGGAACGTACCGCAAGACCTTTGCAGTTGATTCGAGCTGGAAAGACCGCAACGTCTTCATTAACTTCGAAGGTGTTGGTTCTGCCATGTATTTGTGGGTAAACGGCAAATATATAGGATATGCAGAAGACAGTTTTACAAGAGATGAATTTAATATTACCGATGCACTTGATTTTTCAGAAGGAAACGAGAACGTGATCACCGTAGAGGTTTACCGCTGGTCCGACGGAAGCTACATCGAGAACCAGGATATGCTGAGACTTTCCGGTATCTTCCGTGATGTCTACCTGACATCCAAAGATGACGTGGAGATCCGCGACTATACCGTAGTTACCGATCTGGATGATACTTATACTGATGCCGACCTGAATGTCGATGTGGATGTACGCAATCTTTCCGCAGACGATGTAAACGGCTGGACGGTAGAAGGAAACCTCTACGACAGCGAAGGCAAGCTGGTAACCACCACACCGCTCACCGGAACGGTTACTTCCTTTGACAGCGAGACAAAAGAAGCAAAAGTAAGCCTGACACAGCACATCACCGATCCGGAAAAATGGAGTGCAGAGAAACCGAACCTCTACAACCTGGTTCTGGAATTGAAAAAAGACGGTGTGACAAAAGAAGCGACACAGACCGATGTTGGATTCCGTGAAGTGGAGATCACCGATGCAAATACAGACGATGCAAGACTTCGTGTAAACGGCAAGGTCATTACGATCACCGGTGTGAACCGTCATGAGAACGATCCGCAGGACGGCTGGTATCTGACGGAAGAGGATATGAGAAAAGACATTGAGCTGATGAAAGAACTGAACGTCAATGCCGTTCGTACTTCTCATTATCCGAACGATCCGACGTTCTACAAACTCTGTGATGAGTATGGTATCTATGTGATGGATGAGGCAAACGTAGAGTCTCACAACGGACGAAGCCAGTACAAAGTTCCGGGAAGTCTTCCTGGATATGTTGAGGCGGCAGAAGACCGTGCCATCAATATGCTGGAGCGTGACAAAAACTATCCATGTGTTATCATGTGGTCACCTGGAAATGAGACGGGAGCCGGAGATTCTCTTCAGGCAGAAATTGATTATTTCCAGAACAACGATGATACCAGA
>CAJMMS010000049.1 GCA_905214675.1 uncultured bacterium | reverse complement strand
TATGCGGATGCCTCATGTTTATAGAATTGCGAGAGTTGCTTTGTGACGGATTTATTCGCAGGCATCCGTTGTAGTGAAAAGAACAGAAGGAGTATATACAACAATGAATACAGGAACCTTATATGGCGTCGGTATCGGACCGGGAGATCCGAAACTGATGACCTTTCGGGCAGCGGAACTGATCCGCGACAATGAGATCATTGCTCTGCCGGGAGAAAAAGCAGAAGAAACCGTAGCATATCAGATCGCTGTGCAGGCAGTAGAAGAATTAAAACAGAAAACGTTTCTGGAACTGCCGATGCCAATGACAAAGGATAAAGAGCTTCTGGAAAAAAGCCATGAAGAGGCAGCGAACCGCGTGGAGGAATATCTGAAAAAGGGACAGAATGTTGTGTTTTTAACACTTGGAGATCCGACCGTTTATTCTACTTATCTCTATCTACATAAACGGATCGCACAGCGTGGTTACAACACAGAGCTGGTAAGCGGCATCACTTCATTCTGTGCAGTGGCGGCAAAACTCAATATCGGACTTGTGGAAAAGGCAGAAGAACTCCATGTGATACCGGCATCTTATCAGATTGAAGATGCCCTGAAAATGCCGGGAACGAAAGTCTTTATGAAAGCAGGAAAGAAGATCGGGCAGGTCAAAGAGCTTTTAAAAGAGGCCGGCGTACAGGCGATGATGATCGAAAACTGCGGTATGGAAAATGAAAAAATATATCATTCAGTGGATGAGATTCCGGAAAATGCCGGATATTATTCCCTGATCATTGTAAAGGAGAATTAAAATGATACATTTTGTCGGTGCCGGTTCCGGGGCGGCAGATTTGATCACGTTACGCGGAAAGAAATTTCTGGAAGAAGCAGATGTGATCATCTATGCCGGTTCCCTGGTAAATCCGGAGCTTTTAAAATATGCAAAAAAAGAGTGTAAAATTTATGACAGTGCGAAAATGACGCTGGAAGAAGTCCTGGATGTGATGCGTCAGGCAGAAAAAGAGGGGCAGATGACGGTGCGTCTGCACACCGGAGATCCGTGCATTTACGGTGCGATCCGGGAGCAGATGGATGTGCTGGATGTAGAAAATATTTCTTATGATTATTGCCCCGGTGTCAGCTCTTTCTGCGGGGCAGCCTCTGCCTTGAATATGGAATATACACTTCCGGGTGTGTCACAGAGCGTGATCATCACGCGTATGGCAGGCCGTACACCGGTGCCGGAAAAAGAAGAGATTGCTTCGTTTGCGGCACATCAGGCTACGATGGTGATCTTTTTAAGTACCGGTATGGCAGAAAAATTATCCCAGCGTCTGATCGCAGGCGGTTATTCGGAAAATACACCGGCAGCGATCGTCTATAAAGCAACCTGGGAGGATGAGAAAGCGGTGATCTGCACCGTAGGAACGCTGGCAAAAGCAGCAGAAGAAAACGGTATCAAAAAGACGGCCCTGATGATCATCGGAGATGCAGTAACGCACAGCCATTATGAACGTTCTGAACTGTATAATCCGGCATTTACTACGGAATTTCGTCAGGCAACGAAAAAGAGATGAGCAGGAAAATGGGACAGAAACTTGGAATCGTCAGTTTTACGGAGCATGGCAGTCAGTTAAATGAGCATCTGAGGGAAATGCTGGAGCGTTCCGGATATATATGCGAGGCATATGCAGCGGAAAAATATGCCGGAAAATATCATCTGCTTCCGCTGAAGGTTTCCACAAAAGCGTGGACAGAAAAAATGTTCCAAAGCATGGATGCCCTGCTTTTTATCGGGGCATGCGGCATTGCGGTGCGGAGCATTGCACCATACCTTCAGGGAAAAGACAAAGATCCGGCGGTCGTTGTCCTCGATGAGCGTGGGATTTTTGCAATCTCTCTGCTTTCCGGGCATTTAGGCGGAGCAAATGAGCTGACGGCGGTGCTTGCGAACCTGACCGGTGCGATTCCGGTCATCACGACGGCTACTGATATCAACGGACGTTTTGCAGTCGATGTGTTTGCAAAAAAGCAAAATCTGTGGATTTCAGATCTGAAAGCGGCAAAAGCAGTCTCTGCGGCGGTGCTCGATGAAGATCCGGTCGGATTTCTCAGTGAATTTCCGGTGACAGGTGAAGTGCCTTGCGAACTGCAACGACTTGCGGATGGAGAGCAGTTTGAGGGAAACTGCGGTATAGTGTTATCTTTAAATGAAGAAAAGCATCCGTTTGCCGTGACACTGCACCTGATCCCGCGGATCGTAAGCCTTGGGATCGGCTGCAAAAAAGGCACGCCGCAAAAGATCATCGAGCAGGAAGTATTAAAGGCACTGCAAAGCTGCCACGTATCGATACACAGCATTTTTGCGGCAGCCAGCATTGATCTGAAAAAAGAAGAAGCGGGAATCCTTACTTTCTGTGAAAAGTATGCGATTCCATTTGATGTTTATACGAAAGAAGAACTGATGAATCTTGAAGGAGATTTCACGGCATCAGAATTTGTAAAAGAGACGACCGGTGTGGACTGTGTCTGTGAACGAAGTGCCTCTCTTGCAGGAGGCGGTGCAGAGCTGCTTCTGAAAAAGCGGGCGGCAAACGGCGTGACAGTCGCACTGGCTATCAAAGATTGGAGTGTGGATTTTGGATAATAAAATTTATGTAGTAGGAATCGGACCGGGAGCCTATGAGCAGATGACCATGCGTGCGGCAGAAGCACTTCGCAGGTGTGATGTGATCGTGGGTTATACTGTTTATGTGGATCTTGTAAAGGAGCATTTTTCAGACAAACGTTTCCTGACAACGCCGATGAAAAAAGAGATCGAACGCTGCCGTCTGGCATTTGAAGAAGCAAACAAAGGTTATACCGTTGCGATGATCTGCAGCGGCGATGCCGGGGTCTATGGCATGTCCGGTCTGATGCTGGAGATCGGGCAGGAGTATCCGCATGTGGAAGTCGAAGTGATACCGGGTGTGACGGCGGCAAACGGCGGGGCAGCTGTGCTTGGAGCACCGCTGATCCATGATTTTGCAGTGATCAGTTTAAGTGATCTGCTCACACCGTGGGAAAAGATCGAAAAGCGTCTGCTCTGTGCGAGCGAGGCGGATTTTGTGATCTGCCTTTACAATCCGTCCAGCAAAAAGCGTCATGATCATCTGCAGAAAGCCTGTGATCTGATGATGAAAAGCAAAGCTCCGGATACGGTGTGCGGAACGGTTTCCAACATCGGGCGTGACGGGGAAACGTTCCATGTGATGACGTTAAAAGAACTGCGGGATACAAAGGTGGACATGTTTACAACGGTTTATATCGGAAATTCTCAGACAAAAATGCTGAACGGAAAAATGGTAACACCAAGGGGATATATCCATGGATAAGATTTTATTGTTTGCAGGGACAACAGAAGGGCGGAATCTGGCAGAATTTCTGGAGAAAAATCAGATACCGACGGAAGTCTGTGTGGCAACACAGTATGGAGAGACGCTGTTAGAAGAAGGGAGATATCTTCATGTTCATGCCAGAAGGCTGGATGAGAGGGAAATGGAACAGCAGATCAAAGAGCATCAGATCACGCTGGTCATAGATGCAACGCATCCGTATGCGGTGGTCGTATCCCAAAATATCCGCAGGGCATGCAGCCAGACCGGTGCAGAGTACATCCGTCTTGCAAGAAAAGAGACAGAGGTTTCCTGGAAGGGGATGGAGGATGTCACAGAAGTTGCAAGCGTGGCAGAAGCGGCAGCCTTTCTTGCAAAGAAAGAGGGGCGGATCTTTGTGGCAACCGGAAGCAAGGAGCTTTCTTCCTATCAGGTGATCCCGGATTATCAGAACCGGGTGGTGGCAAGAGTGCTTTCAACCCCGGAGGCGGTAACAGAATGTGCAGCCCTTGGATTTTCCGGGAAAAATCTGATCTGTATGCAGGGACCGTTTACGGAAGATCTGAATGTAGCGATGCTCAGACAGGCACAGGCTTCCTGGATGGTGACAAAAGAATCCGGAAAAGCAGGCGGTTTCCTGGAAAAGCTGCGTGCTGCAAAAAGGGCCGGTGCAAAGCTTGTTGTCATAAAACGGCCGGTGGAGAGAGCCGGGGAAAATTCGGAAGTTCGAAATCGAGAGACCCAATATTCAATATGTGATGAAGAACAGATCCGAAGACTTCTTGGCAGACGGTTTGGCATTTGTCCGAAACGACAACTGTACCTAGTCGGGATCGGTATGGGAAATGAAAACAACCGCACCGTGGAGGCAGAACAGATCTGCCGGTCGGCGGATCTCCTGATCGGTGCCGGAAGAATGCTGCAGTCCGTGAAAACAGAAGGAAAGGCCGTTTTTGAATCTTATAAACCGGATGAGATCGCCGTTTATCTGGCAGAGCATCCGCAGTATGAGACGGCAGCGGTTCTGTTATCGGGAGATATCGGTTTTTACAGCGGAGCGAAAAAACTGTACGATGCGATCGATCATACAAAAGGGCTGGAACAACTGGAGATCCATCCGGTCAGCGGTATTTCTTCGGTGGTCTATTTCTGCGGAAAACTGGGCGTTCCCTGGGAAGATGTCCATCTTTTAAGCCTGCACGGCAGAAAACAGAATCTGATCGATGCGGTCAAATACCATGAAAAAGTCTTTGCACTGTGCGGGGAAAAAGACGGGATCCCGAAAATCTGCCGCAAACTGAAAGAATATGGACTTGGCGATGTAAAGATCGCAGTCGGAACCGATCTGTCTTATGAGCAGGAGCAGATCGTGCAGGGAAGTGCAGAAAGTTTTTCGGAAGCGGATTTTGCCCCGCTCAGTGTGCTTCTGATCTGCAATCCGGATGTGGAAAAACGCATCGGTCACGGACTGGATGACGATCTGTTTCTGCGCGGAAAAGTCCCGATGACAAAAAGCGAAGTGCGGAGCATTTCGCTGTCAAAATTAAGGCTGCATAAAGATGCGGTTGTCTGGGATATCGGAGCCGGAACCGGTTCGGTTTCCATTGAGGCGGCACTCCTTGCAAGAGATGGAAGTGTTTATGCGATCGAAAAAAAAGACGAAGCGATCGAACTTCTTGAGCAGAATAAACGAAAATTCGGCACGGACAATCTTAAGATCATCAAGGGGCTGGCTCCGGAGGCTCTGCAGAATCTGCCGGTACCGACACATGCCTTTATCGGCGGTTCTTCCGGCAATTTAAGGCAGATCCTGGAAGTTTTGCTGAAACAAAATCCAAAAGTGCGTATTGTCATCAATGCGATCGCCCTTGAGACGGTGGCAGAAGCGATGCAGTGTCTGAAGACTATGGCATTTACTGATGTGGATATCGCACAGGTATCGGTGGCAAAAGGAAAGAAACTGGGCTCTTATGAGATGATGATGGGCCAGAATCCGGTTTATATTTTCTCCTGCACAGGAGGTGAAACCGCATGAAACAGCCAAGATTTATGCTTGCAGCACCGTCAAGCGGAAGCGGCAAGACGATGATCACCTGCGGGATATTGCAAATATTAAAAAACAGAGGATATCGTGTTTCTTCCTTTAAATGCGGACCGGATTACATTGATCCGATGTTTCACACGAAAGTGCTCGGCACTATATCAAGAAATCTGGATACTTTTTTTACCGGAGAAGAGATGACACGCTATCTGTTTGCAAAAACGGCACAGCAGACGGAGATTTCCGTGATCGAGGGTGTAATGGGGTATTATGACGGACTTGGCGGCATCCGCACAAAGGCAAGTTCCTATGATCTTGCAAGAGTTACCGATACGCCGGTCATTCTGATCGTAAATGCCAAAGGCATGAGTCTGTCTGTCCTTGCACAGATCAAAGGGTTTCTTGATTATCAGAAGGACAGTAAAATAAAAGGTGTGATCTTAAATCAGACTTCCGAGATGACCTGCCACATGCTGGCACCGAAGATTGAGGCGGAACTGGGGATCCGTGTGTTTGGATATGTCCCGAAAATGGCAGACTGGCATCTGGAAAGCCGTCATCTCGGGCTGGTGCTTCCGGATGAAATCAAAGATTTAAGAGAGCAGATGCAGCATCTGGCTGATATCCTGGAGAAAACACTGGATATCGAAGGCATCTTGCAGATGGCGGAAGGTGCAAAAGAGCTGGAGGACGATATGCCAAAATCCCTGAAACAGCTTTTTGCAGATACACACGTTCAGAAGATACGCACTCAGAAGATACGGATTGCCGTCGCAAGAGATGAGGCATTCTGCTTTCTGTATGAAGATAACCTGAAGCTTCTGGAAGAACTGGGGGCAGAACTCACATTCTTTTCGCCGCTCCATGATGAAAAAGTACCGGAAAATGTGGATGGACTTTTCCTGCCGGGAGGGTATCCGGAACTGTTTGCAGCAGAGCTTTCCGGAAACAGAGAAATGCTGGCATCGATCCGGACCTGTGCAAAAAAAGGGATTCCGATCCTGGCAGAGTGCGGCGGTTTCATGTATCTTCATCAGGAAATGCAGGACATGGAGGGAAAGACATATCCGATGGCAGGCGTAATAAACGCAGCCGCATACCGCACCGAAAAGCTGGGAAGGTTTGGATATATCACACTGGAACTGAACAAAGAACAGACAGAGGCTGGGAACATGTGGCAGCAGGGATTTCCGGTGCGTGCCCATGAATTCCACTATTTTGACAGCACCGCTCCGGGAAGTGCCTGTCTTGCAAAAAAACCGGCCGGAAAAAGAAGCTGGAACTGCAGTTATGTGAAGGATGGCAGTCTGATGGGATTTCCGCATCTTTATTATTATTCCAACCCGATGTTTGCACTTCGGTTTCTGGAAAATTGTATGACAAAAAAACTGGAAAGGGAAAAAGCATCATGATATATGGAAGAGAAGGCATGATGGCACTTTTGCTCGGTGTGTTTCTCGATCTGCTGATTGGCGATCCGCACTGTTTTTATCATCCGATCCGACTGGTCGGTAATCTGATCGCAGTTACGGAAAAAGGACTTCGGGCCGTTTTCCCAAAGACAGAACAGGGCGAAAAGACAGCAGGTGTATTTCTGGCAGTGATCGTCTGCGGCGTAAGTGCCGGAGCGGTGGCAGCAGTACTGTATCTGGCGGGCAAGATCCATCCGTATCTGCATCTGGCAGTCATGACGTTGTTCTGCTACTGGATGCTGGCGGCAAAGTCTCTGAAAGATGAGAGCATGAAGGTTTACAAAGAACTGAAAAAAGAGGATCTGAAGGCGGCACGCTATGCGGTTTCCATGATCGTCGGCAGAGATACGCAGAGGCTGACAGCAGAAGGTGTGACAAAGGCAGCCGTGGAGACGGTGGCAGAAAATGCCTCCGATGGTGTGATGGCACCGCTTCTGTATCTGGCGATCGGCGGGCCGGTGCTCGGAGTCTTTTATAAAGCAGTCAACACGATGGATTCCATGGTCGGATATAAGAATGAGAAATATCTCTATTTCGGGCGTTTTGCGGCAAAAGTGGACGATGTGCTCAATTACATTCCGGCGAGACTGTCCGCTCTTTTTATGGTGGCGGCAGCAGGACTTACCGGCCTGTCGGCAAAAAATGCCTGGAAGATCTTCAAAAGGGACCGTTATAACCATGCCAGCCCGAATTCGGCACAGACGGAGGCAGCCATGGCAGGGGCACTCGGCGTGCAGCTTGCCGGAGATGCTTATTATTTTGGAACTTTATATAAAAAGAAAACGATCGGAGATGCACTGCGTCCCGTGGAATGTGAGGATATCAGAAGGGCAAACAGGCTGATGTATGCGTCTGCAGGGCTGCTTCTTACCGTTGTTATGCTTCTTTATGTCAGCTTTAACATACTCACATTGTTATGATGCCAGGGAGGGAACATACCATGAACAACAAGCGTCACAAACATGGAGGAGATATTTATTCAGAAGTCTGCACTCTGGATTATTCCGCAAATATCAATCCGCTCGGGCCGCCCGCTTCCGTGGTCGAGGCAGTTTACCAGAGCATGGAACAGATTGTAAATTATCCGGATGTACAGTGCCGGAAGCTCTGCCATGCGATCGCAGAACATGAATATGTAAAAGAAGAGCAGGTGATCTGTACAAATGGTGCATCCGAGCTGCTTTATGCTTTTGCAGCGGCTTTGAAACCGAAAAAGGCACTGCTTCTAAAGCCGGGATTTGCGGAGTATGAGGCTGCACTTTCAACGGTCGGATGTGAAATTCTTTCTTATCCGCTATCCGAAGAGAAGGGGTATGCACTGGATCTTGCTTATCTGGAAGCACTTTCGGAGGATCTGGATATGATCATTTTGTGCAATCCAAATAATCCTACCGGCGTTCTGATACAGCAGCCGCTTCTGGTGCGGATCGCAGAAAAATGTGAAAAGTACGGGATATATTTTCTGCTGGATGAATGTTTCCACGAATTTCTGATGGCACCGGACAGTTACAGCATGCGGACGTTTCTGGAGCGTTTCCCGCATCTGTTTATCGTGGATGCCTTTACGAAAATTTATGCCATACCGGGACTGCGTCTTGGTTATGGATTGAGTGCAGATGCAGAACTTCTGGAAAAAATCCGGGATGTCATACAGCCGTGGAATGTTTCCATACCGGCACAGGCGGCAGGCATTGCGGCACTTTCGGAGGATACTTACGTACATAACACACGCTGGCTGATCCGGGAAGAACGTAAGTACCTGGCAAGGGCACTGCATCTTTTAGAGATGGAGACATTTGATTCTCAGGCAAATTATCTGTTTTTCAAAGGTCCAAAGGATCTGGAGGAGCAGTGTAAAAAAAGAGGACTTCTGATACGCGACTGCAGCAATTACCGGGGACTTTCAAAAGGGTATTTCCGCATTGCCGTGCGGACAAGAGAAGAGAACGATCGGCTGATCAGAATATTTCAGGATATTATCCGGGAGAAACAAAAAGAAAGTGGGGCGATATACGGATGGCAAAAGTGATCATGGTGCAGGGAACGATGTCGAATGCAGGAAAAAGTCTGCTGGCAGCCGGGCTTTGCCGCATTTTTGCACAGGATGGCTACAAAGTAGCTCCTTTTAAGTCACAGAATATGGCACTGAACTCCTTTATTACCGAAGAAGGTCTGGAAATGGGGCGTGCACAGGTTATGCAGGCAGAGGCAGCCGGCATTAAACCGAGTGTTTATATGAACCCGATTCTTTTAAAACCGACCAACGATGTCGGATCGCAGGTGATCGTAAACGGAGAAGTGCTTGGGACGATGAGTGCGAGAGATTATTTCCGCTATAAAAAGAAACTGGTGCCGGATATTTTAAAGGCCTTCCATAAATTAGCGGAGGAATACGATATCATTGTGATCGAAGGTGCGGGAAGTCCGGCAGAGATCAACCTGAAATCCGAGGACATTGTAAATATGGGCATGGCAAAGATGGCACATGCACCGGTGCTTCTGGTCGGAGATATTGACCGCGGCGGTGTATTCGCCCAACTGGTCGGAACAGTGGAACTGCTTGAAAAAGATGAACGAGCCCGCATAAAAGGTCTTGTCATCAACAAATTCCGCGGGGATAAAAGCATTCTCGATCCGGGCATTGAAATGCTGGAAGAGCGTGTGGGGATTCCGGTAGTCGGAGTTACGCCGTATCTGCACATTGAAGTGGAGGACGAAGACAGCCTGACAGAACGTTTCCACGGAAACCAGGAAGTGGCTGCGATCGACCTTGCTGTGATCCGTCTTCCGCGTATTTCCAATTTTACCGATTTCAATCCGTTTGAAAGCATGGAGGGTGTCTCGCTGCGTTATGTGACTTCCGTTTCCGAACTGAAAAATCCGGATATGATCCTGCTGCCCGGAACGAAAAATACCATGGAAGACCTCAAATGGCTCAGACAAAGCGGGCTGGAAAGTGCCATCTGCAAAGCAGCGGCCGTGGGAACGATCATTTTCGGGATCTGCGGCGGTTATCAGATGCTTGGAAAAACCTTAAAAGATCCGCATGGCGTGGAGGCCGGAGGTGAGATGAAAGGCATCGGGCTTCTGGATACGGACACGGTATTTACCGGGAAAAAGACCAGGACAAGAGTGACCGGAAGATTCAAAAAAGTTGGCGGGATTCTGCATAGCTTAAGCGGCATGGAAATGGAAGGCTATGAGATCCACATGGGCAGCACAACACCATCCGATCAGGCGAACACTTTTACAGAGATCACAGACTTTGCCGGAGAAAAGAAAGGTGAGGCAAAAGAAGACGGTGTCTGCTGCGAAAATATATACGGAACGTATGTACATGGCATTTTTGAAAAAGAAGAAGTGACAAAGGCCATCATAACAGCCATCGGAGAAGCAAAAGGACTGGATATGACGCAGATTTCAGGCGTGGACTTTGCAAAATTCAAAGAGAGCCAGTACGATATTCTTGCAGATGCACTTCGCGAACATATGGATATTTCGCGTATTTATGAAATTATGGAAGAGGGGACAGACGATGAAGATTGAACTGGAAAATGTACTTCCGCGGGAAATTGAAAAACGCAGTTTTGAACTGATCACAGAAGAACTTGGAAAGAGAACCTTTCCAAAAGAACAGGAACCGATCATCAAACGCTGCATTCACACCAGTGCAGATTTTGATTATGCAGATAATCTCTGCTTTTCCAAAGGCGTTGTCGAAAAAGCAAAAGAAGCGATCCGAAACGGAGCTTGCATTGTGACCGATACGCAGATGGCAAAATCCGGGATCAACAAAAAGAAACTGGCAGCATACGGCGGAGAAGTCTTCTGCTTTATGTCAGATGAAGATGTGGCAGAGAGGGCAAAGAAAAACGGGACGACAAGAGCAACCGCCTGTATGGACAAGGCGGCAGCTATGAACCGTCCGCTGATCTTTGCGATCGGAAATGCACCGACTGCCCTGATCCGCCTTTATGAGCTGATCGAAGAGAAAAAGTTAAAACCAGAACTTGTGATCGGTGTTCCGGTCGGCTTTGTCAACGTCGTACAGTCAAAAGAACTGATCATGCAGGCAGATGTGCCGTATATCGTGGCAAGAGGACGCAAAGGCGGCAGCAACATCGCAGCCTGCATCTGCAATGCACTGCTTTATAATATGTGACAGCTGGTTTGTGACAGAGTCATTTGCAGATGTTTTTTAAGAAAAAAGAAAAGGAACAGGAAAACAAAATGAAGAAGCAAAGAAAAAACAACACAGAAATAATCAAAAATAAGAAGATAATGTGGTTTGTAAAGGCTGTTTATGCAGCGGCAGCTATTCTTGCTGTGGCACCTGCAGCAAATGCCATGCATATTATGGAAGGATATCTGCCTCCGGCATTTTGCATCGCATGGGGGATTGCCTGTCTGCCGTTTTTAGTATTTGGATTTCGAACGCTGAACAGGAGAGTACAGGAAAACCGCAGATCCATTACACTGATCGCAATGGCAGGAGCTTTTGTATTTGTGCTGTCATCCCTGAAAATTCCTTCTGTGACCGGAAGCTGTTCCCATATGACAGGAACCGGTCTTGGTGCGATCCTCTTTGGACCATGTGCAGTGAGTGTGCTTGGGATCATTGTTCTGATCTTCCAGGCAGTGCTGCTCGCCCATGGCGGACTGACAACACTTGGAGCAAACTGTTTTTCCATGGCGATCGCAGGTCCGATCCTGTCCTGGCTGATTTATAAGGGACTTTCAAAAACCAGGATCAACCGCCGCATCACCATTTTTCTGGCCGCATCACTTGGAGATCTGTTTACCTATTGTGTAACCAGTGTGCAGCTTGCACTTGCCTATCCATCTGCACAGGGTGGGGTGGCAGCATCTGCTGTAAAATTTCTCGGCGTATTTGCACCGACACAGCTTCCGCTGGCAGTGATCGAAGGAATTCTTACCGTTGTTGTCGTGATCGCACTGGAGAGTTTCGCAAAAAGCGAACTGAAAGCGATTGATTTTGAGATCGAGGAGGAAAAAGCATGAGTGCGAAGAATAAAAAAACAATCCTTCTTCTGTTAGTTGCAGCCGTGCTGCTCGCAGTGATTCCGTTCTTTGCAAAAAAAGGAGCAGAATTTGGCGGTTCTGATGATGCGGGCAGTGTCATGGTAGAAGAAATCAAAGGAGAAGCTTATGAACCATGGTTTACTCCGGTTATTGAAAGTCTTACCGGAAGTGAACTGCCTGGAGAAATTGAAAGTCTGATCTTCTGTGTACAGACCGGGATCGGAGTTGGTGTGATCGCATTTCTGATGGGAAGATTTTATGAACGGAAGAAATGGGAAGATAAAGAAGAACAAAAGAAATAAGAAATAAGAAAACAAAACTGCCGTACGGATCAAACTGTGCGGCAGTTTTTGCTAAATAGAATTTCTCTGTGCAAGATATGCATGAAATTCTGAAAAATCTCTCGGATAAAAAGATCCCTTCGGAAGGAGTCCGTGTGCAGCCAGATCTTCGCAGACATCCAGCAAAAGCGGGCGTTTCAGATTCGCCTGTTTTAAGACGGCAGTATTCTGGAAAACTTCAAGCGGTGTGCCGTCGGCAAGTATGCGGCCGTTGCCAAAAACAAGAATGCGGTCTGCAAAGCGGTAGGCAAAATCCACGTCGTGCGTGGAGAGCAGAAGTGTCTTTCCTTCCCGGCTTAACTTTTCAAGGACTTCTTCAAGCATGGCAGCATTGAGAGGGTCTAAAGATGCAGTTGGCTCATCAAAAATAATAATTTCGGATTTCATGGCGATAATGTCTGCAATCGATACCCGTTTTTTCTCACCTCCGCTCAGATAATGGGGAGGGCGGTCTTTAAATTGTGAGATGTTCATATAATTTAACGCAGTATTTACACGTTCTTCGACTTCCGAACGGGGCAGCTTCAGGTTCATAGGACCAAAAGAGACTTCGGCGAGCACGGAAGAAGCAATGATCTGATTATCCGCATCCTGAAAGACAATACCGATATTCTGACGCAGCTTTTTCAGCGTTTTTCTGGTGATTTTTGTACCGCGGTATGAAATTTCGCCTTCGGATGGTGTGAGCACTCCGTTCAGGTTCAGAAAAAACGTAGATTTTCCGGCTCCGTTTGAACCAAGTATGGCGATACGTTCACCTGCAAAGACAGAAAGACTGATCCCGTCTAAAACCGTATGGTGTTCGTCATACGCAAAATGCAGATTTTTTACTTCAAGAATGGACTCTTTCATACTATCTCCTATCTTAAAATCATCTTATGATGCCAGGGTCAAAAGGTCTAAATCCACATGAGCTTGCTCATAAGTGGATGAAAGACCTTGGGACCCGCCC
>CAJMMS010000048.1 GCA_905214675.1 uncultured bacterium | reverse complement strand
CATAAAAATACTCCTTTTCGATAAGAATTGTCATATCTAAATTCTTACCAAAAAGAAGCCATTTTTTACCAGAAACACAAACTATTTTACACTACCTTCAATATCGTTCGTTAAGATCAAAGACTCGTCAAACTGCAATTCCTCCAGAAGTTTGACGGCAAGATCAAAACGTCCCACCCAGCTCGGATCATGGGCATCGGAGCTTACAATGATCGGAACGTGCTGCTGCTCACAGAGCTTCAGCATGGTCCGATAATTTTCATAACAGTTCAGCCGGCGGTCTTTTTTAACAAGGGAACTGTTGTTGACCTCCAGGGCAACCTGGTACTGTTTTGCCGCGGCAACGAGGCGTTCGTAGTCAAGCGGCGTATGGTCATCGTCCGGGTGAGAGACGAAATGCACTTTTTCATTTTTCATACATGAGATCACGTTGTCGGTGTTTTTTTCTTTTCCCTCATCTGTATAACAGTCTCCATGGATTCCGACGATCGCGTAATCCAGAAAATCAATGTATTTCTGTTCCAGAGATAATTTTCCTCCGTTTAAAACATTGATTTCACAGCCGTGCAGGATCTGTACGCTGGAAAGCACGCGGGGAATGACCGTGAGATTCAGATAATAAAAAGGATCAACTGTTCCTGGAATGCCGGGTGCGTGCTCTGTGATCCCGATCAGTTTCAGATCTTTTTCGTTTGCAGCGGCAGCCATTTCACGTATCGTTCCGTATGCATGTCCGCTGACAAGGGTGTGCATATGCATATCTGCAATCAGTTTTTTCATAAAGAAAGACTCCCTTCTGTACAGAGATTGTTTAAGAAGTATTATAACGCTTAACCTGCAAAAATCAAGAATAACGCGGTTTTCGGGTTGAAAGCAGACCATCTGCATGTTAAAATCGTAATAACTGTTCAGAATCTATACTGACAATAAGAAAAAATACAGTACGTGACACAGGGTATAAAACAGAGAGGACAATTATGAGAAAACTTGCGTTAAGTGATGAAATATTATTACAGATTGAGAAACCAGCCCGCTATATCGGCAATGAAGTAAACTCAGTCATGAAAGAAAAAGAAAAAGTGGAAATCCGGTTTGCCATGTGCTTTCCGGATGTTTATGAGATTGGCATGTCACATTTGGGGATTCAGATTTTGTATGACATGTTTAATAAAAGAGAAGATACCTGGTGTGAAAGGGTGTATTCTCCATGGACCGATCTCGATAAAGTGATGCGGGAACAGCATATTCCGCTGTTTGCACTGGAGTCACAGGATCCGGTGAAAAACTTTGATTTTCTGGGGGTTACGATCCAGTATGAGATGTGCTATACCAATATTTTACAGATTCTGGATCTTTCCGGCATTCCGCTTCAGACAGAAGAGCGTACCTGGGATGATCCGATCGTGATCGGCGGTGGCCCGTGTGCGTACAATCCGGAGCCGCTGGCAGATTTCTTTGATATGTTCTATATCGGGGAAGGTGAGGTCGTTTATGACAGGCTTCTGGATCTTTATAAAGAAGCAAAAAGGGAGAACTGGAGCCGTCCGGATTTCCTGCACAGAGCAGCACAGATTCCGGGCATTTATGTACCGTCACTCTATAAAGTTTCTTATCATGAGGACGGAACGATCGAAAGCTTTATGCCACTTTATGAAGATGTGCCGGCAACAGTCGAAAAACAGATCGTGATGGATGTGACAACAGCATCTTATCCCAAGAAACCGGTCGTTCCATTTATCAAATGTACGCAGGACCGTGTCGTTCTGGAAATCCAGCGTGGCTGTATCCGTGGATGCCGTTTCTGTCAGGCGGGTATGATCTATCGTCCGACCAGAGAACGTGATCTTGACATGCTCAAAGAGTATGCCTATGCGATGTTGAAAAATACCGGACATGAAGAAATCTCACTGAGTTCTTTAAGCTCCAGCGATTATTCAGAACTTGCCGGAATTGTGAATTTCCTGATTGATGAATTTGAGAAAAAAGGTGTCAATATTTCGCTTCCGTCCCTGCGTATTGATGCATTTTCACTGGATGTTATGAGCAAAGTGCAGGATATCAAAAAGAGCAGCCTGACGTTTGCACCGGAAGCAGGTTCCCAGAGACTTCGAAACGTGATCAACAAAGGTCTGACAGAAGAAGTGATCTTAAAGGGAGCGGGCGAAGCGTTCGAAGGTGGATGGAACAAGGTAAAGCTGTACTTTATGCTGGGACTGCCGACCGAGACAGAAGAGGATATGAAAGACATTGCACATCTGGCAGATAAGATTGCAAGACGCTATTATGAGATCCCAAAAGATCAGAGAAATGGCAAATGTCAGATAACAGTAAGTACCTCTTTCTTTGTGCCAAAACCATTTACACCGTTCCAGTGGGTGGCGATGAACAACCGGGATGAGTTCCTTGGTAAGGCGAAGATTGTCAACCAGGAAGTCAAAGACCAGCTCAACCGCAAGAGTATCAAATACAACTGGCATGAGGCAGATGTTACGGTACTGGAAGGAATTCTGGCAAGAGGTGACCGCCGTCTGGCACCGGCAATCCGGAAAGCATACGAAAAAGGTGCGCTTTACGATGCCTGGGGTGAGACATTTGTTTATGACCGCTGGAAACAGGCGTTTGAAGAAACAGGGGTAGATCCTGTTTTCTATACTGAGAGAAACCGTGATTATGATGAAATCCTGCCATGGAATTTCATTAAGATCGGTGTGACGAAAAAGTTCTTGTGGAAAGAATGGGAACGCGCACAGAAAGAAGAAGTGACGAAGAACTGCCGCGTGGGTTGCTCCGGCTGTGGTGCGAATGTATTTGGAGGAGGTGTCTGTTATGAAGGTAAGAATTAAATTCCGCAAGCAGGGTGTCATGAAATTTATCGGACATCTGGATGTAATGCGCTATTTTCAGAAAGCGATCCGCAGAGCAGATATCGATATTGCTTATACGGAAGGATTTAGTCCGCATATGATTCTTTCTTTTGCAGCACCGCTTGGTGTCGGACTGACCAGTAATGGAGAGTACGCAGATATTACCCTGAAAACGCCGATCACATCTGAAGAAGCGGTAAAACGTCTGAATGATGTAATGGTAGAAGGCATGGAGATCGTAAGCTTTCGCGAGATTCCGGACGAAAAGGCAAGCAATGCCATGTCCCTGGTGGCAGAAGCAGATTATACGGTGACGTTCCGAGAAGGCATGATGCCGCCGGAAGGATGGGAAGAAAAGCTTCAGGAGTTTTATCAGAAACCGTCCATTATCGTAACGAAAAAGACGAAAAAAAGTGAGCGGGAAATGGATCTGAAGCCGCTGATCTATGATCTGAAAGTTTCAGATGGCAATATTTTTATGACACTTTCAACCGGAAGTACGGATAACATCAAACCGGAACTTGTGATGGAAGCATTTTGCCGGGAGATCGGTTTCGAACTTTCACCTTTTGCACTTCTGATCAACCGGGAAGAAGTTTATGCAAAAGATCATGTTTCACTGGAAGAACTGGGAAAAGAAATTGTCTGAGCGTCTGATCATTACCAAAAAAGATGAAGATACCGTTCTGATGGCAGCCCTGTCCGGTACACGGGCTGTCAATCTGCGTGTTGCTTCTGTGGAAGAGAAAAAACGTTCGCTGGTGGGAAATATCTACATCGGAAAAGTAAGAAAAGTGCAGAAAAATATTGATGCGGCATTTATTGAGATCGCTGGCCGGCAGCAATGTTATTTTAGTATTGCAGCAAATCCGCAGGTGATCTATACGAAAAAGGGAAATTGTGCAAAGCTTGCAGAAGGCGATGAACTGCTGGTTCAGGTTACACGCGATGCACTGAAAACGAAACTGCCTGCGCTTACCGGAAACATCGAACTGCCTGGTCAGTATCTGGTGCTGACGGCAAACGATAACCGCATTGGTCTTTCCGGAAAACTTTCAAAAGAGAAAAAAGAACAGCTACGGGAATGGATACGTCCGTTTATCCGCGATACGCATGGATTTATCGTGCGCACCAATGCCGGGGAAGCCACAAAAGAAGAGCTGGAAAGAGAAGCAGAGAAACTGGAAAAGCAATACGGGCATCTTTTAAAGATTGCGCCGCACCGCACCTGTTTTTCCCAGCTTCTTGGACAGGAACCGGTATGGATCGAGATGATGCGCAATACCTACACGGCAGAACTTCAGGACATTGTGACGGATGTTCCGGAAATTTATACATCGCTGGTTTCCTATCTGGAAGAGAATGACAGGCAGAGTCTTGAAAAATTGCGCCTTTATGAGGATGATATGCTTCCACTGTACAAACTGTACCGTCTGGAGAGGGAATTTGCACAGGCAGACAGCCGCCAGGTATGGCTCAAAAGCGGCGGTTATCTGGTGATCGATCCGACGGAAGCGCTGACGGTGATCGATGTGAATACTGGTAAATACAGTGGAAAAAAAGTACGGAGTGAGACACTTCGGGCAATCAATTTTGAAGCAGCAGTGGAAGCGGCAAGGCAGATACGTCTGCGCAATCTTTCGGGGATCATTCTGATCGATTTCATCAATATGGATAACCGGAAGGATCAGCAGGAGCTTCTTGATTTTTTATCAGGGCGGCTTTTTGCGGATCCGGTAAAAACAAGACTGATTGATATGACAAAGCTGGAACTGGTGGAGATCACAAGAAAGAAAGTCCATAAAACATTGCGTGAACAGATGGCAGAAGCAAATTTTCATTGCTGAGCGGGAAGGGAGTTTTTGTGGGTTATCAGGAAAAAGAGCAGGATAAAATCAAAGAAAATGAAAAAGAAAAATTTACCAGACTGATCCTGGTATTATGTAATGCGGTTCTGATTCTTGGGGCCGTGTTTGCGTCTTTTGCTTACGCACGGGAGTTTCGGAAAGAAAGCAGGAAGCTGCAGATGGACGCTTTTTGTGGAACAGTGGAATCTATGAAACAGTTATCAGAAAGCTATATTTATACAGAGAAAGGCTATGTAGATGACTGGGCGGCGTATATTATGCAGAAGCATATGACAAGGGAAGAAGCTTTGGAGTATATCCGCAGCAGCAATACGCAGCAGGATCGCTATGCGCATATCGTGGATATGGATAATTATGCGGCATGGTCTACTTATATCCGAAAGGGAAATGACAGCGTAAACTGTTATCAGGTCTTTCATGAAAAGAGCAACAATGCAGAACTGGCAATGCTTGCGAAGATGCGTAAGATTTTTGAAGCGGAAGATGATAAAGTCCTGGTTCTTGGAAAATACCATGTCGGAGAATCTCAGCAGACAGTTATCAGTGTAGGAACGCATGTGGAATTGCGGGAAGCAGATGGAACAGATAAACGCTATCTTCTTTTACGCATTATTCCGGTAGATTATCTGAAAAGTGCATGGGTATTTCCGACAGAATATACGACTGCGGAGATTGGCGTGATCACAAGTGGCGGTGAATATGTAGTGCAGTCTGCCTCTATGAAATCGAAAAGTTTCCTGGAATGTATACGAGGATACAATTTCCAGGATTGTTATAATGATGTGGAAATTCTGGCACAGCAGCTTGCAACAACAGAAAGCGGCATGCTACGGTATAAAAATTATAAAGGGGAGGACTGTTACTGGTATTATTCCAAGTTTGCAAGGGATTCTGATCTGGAAATCTTAGGTTATATTCCGGCTGCACAATTGGATGATGTCAATATGAACTGGAGTCTCGTTTTCATTGTCTGCGGAGCATTACTTTTGCTGATGATGCTTGATGGAATCTATATCCTGAGTATCAACCGGAAACTGAAAAAGACGGCAGCAGAGGCAAAGAGAGCAAACCGCGCCAAAACAGAATTTTTATCTACGGTTTCGCATGATATCCGTACACCGATGAATGCGGTGCTTGGCATGACAGAGATTGCAAGACAGCATATGGACGATCCGGAACGCGTGTCAGAATGTCTGCAAAAGGTTTCTATGGCTGGTTCCCATCTTCTGACGCTGATCAATGATATTCTGGATATTTCCAAGGTAGAGAGCGGAAAAATGATGCTGACGCAGCATACGTTTGTCCTGTCAGAAACACTGGAAGAGACGGTGAACATTATCCGTCCGAAAGCAGAAGAAAAACAGATTCATTTTGAGGTGCATACCTTTAATCTGGAAAAGAACAGTCTGGTCGGAGATAAGCTTCGATTAAGCCAGATTTTGATCAACCTGCTGACCAATGCGGTAAAATATACAGAGGAAAACGGAAAAATACTTTTTGAAGTCTGTGAAATGGCAATACCAGAGCAGAAAGACACGGTACGGCTGATATGCAAAGTAGAAGATAATGGCATAGGAATGACGGAAGAATTTCAAAAAGAAATGTATACTTCTTTTCAGCGTGCGACCGACAGCAGGATCGATATAATACAGGGTTCCGGACTGGGACTTACGATCACAAGGCAGTTGGTAGATCTGATGGGCGGTACGATCACCTGCCAGAGCGCTCCCGGAGAAGGAACGAAGTTTGCCGTAAGTCTGGATTTCAAGGTCGCAGCAGAAGAAAAAGAGATGTCCGGTGAACAAAAAAATCTGGAAAATCAGGAGAATGTATTTGCAGGAATGCGTGTTCTGATTGCCGAGGACAATGATCTGAACTGGGAGATTATACAGACTATGCTGGAAGATCAGAAAATCGAATGTGATCGTGCAGAAAATGGTCAGAAATGTGTGGAAATACTTTGCCAGATGGAAAAACCGGTATATGATCTGGTACTGATGGATATTCAGATGCCGGTTCTGAACGGAAGAGAAGCGACTCGTCAGATACGTAACTGTGAAAAGGAATATGTACGTGAAATACCAGTGGTTGCCATGACAGCGGATGCATTTGCTGAAGATATTAAGGCATGTATGGAAGCCGGTATGGATGGGCACATTGCCAAACCGGTGGATGGGAAACAGGTTCTTTATGTATTAAAACAGGTAAGATATGGAATGCGTCATCAAGAATAAAGAGAGTGCATGCACGGGAAAATAGTTTGGCAGATTTTGAGAAGTTGCGTTATTTAGAAAGGAAGAAGATGAAAAAGAACTGGAAAAAATTATGGATTCTGGGAATAGCAGGAATAACCGTTTTGGGAATCACTGCCTGCAAAGGAAAAGATACAAAAGACAGTGCCGGTTTTACACCAAGGCTGGATACGGAAAAGGCATCTACGCTGGAAATTGCAGGATTTATGGGGAATTTTGAAGCACTGGACCAGGTAGTAAGTAATTTTAATGAGATTTATCCGAATGTGACGATTACATATGAACAGAACAATCGCTACATGCTGTCGGAATATATCAAAAATAATCAGGGAAACGATATTTTTATGACAGCGGAAGCCAATATCCGCGAAGCAGAAAATCCAGAGAATTATACGGCAGATGACTGTCTGGATCTGGCACAGGAGGATATTGATTTTAGCGGCGTTTTACCGGAAATGCTCTCTTACTGCAAGACAAAGGATCAGATCTTGCGTGTGCCGATTCTGAAAAATCCGTGTGGTATGGCAGGGAATAAAAGTCTGCTGGAAAAAGAAGGACTTGAAGTTCCGGAGAATTACCAGCAATTTCTGGATGTGCTTGGAGCATTGAAAGAAAAAGGCTATCTGCCGATTCAGGGTTCTGCCAATCATGTATATACCGAAATTGCACTGAATATGGCAATGAACCTGATCGCATCCGAGGATGGACTGCTGGAGAAACTGAAAGCCGGGGATGAGCAGGCACAGGAAAAAATACAGCCAGCATTCGAGCGTCTGGGTGAGATCATTGATAAAGGCTATACGGATTATGATCAGAACAGCAGCTATGCAGAAGATAATTATGATCAGTCCATCATGAGCTTTCTCGATGGAGAAATGCCATTCTGGATCTGCTCTTCCGAAAGCTTCAGTGGCGTGAAAAAACGAGAATCCAAATCCGAAACATTTACAGAAAATCCATTTGAGTATGAGTTTATGTACGTGCCGCTTGGTGATGAGGGTGTGCATGAATATACGGAACCATGGTACGGATTCTCTGTAAACAAAAACAGCGACAATAAAGAATATGCCGTTGAATTTATCCGTTTCCTGATGACCGAAGAGCAGCTCAATACGATGGCAGAAGTCAAAGGAATGCCATCTGCAGCGGTTAATCCGGCAGATGAGCGTTATCCACAGATTCACGATATCAAAAATCTTCAGGGAAGTTTTGAAAATGACGGAAGCATCGGCAACGATATCCGGGAGGCATTTACACAGGTCTGCAATGATTTCGGGGCAGGAAGCTATAAAGATGCAAAAGAAGCTACAGCAGCATTTATAAAGGAGATTTCATGAAAACACAAAAAAATTTAAAAAACGAAAGTGCATCTGTTGAAAACATATACAGACTGGATGGTAAGGTGCCAATTCAGAACGCAATCCCATTTGGCTTGCAGCACATCCTGGCAATGTTTGTAGCAAATATTGCACCAATCCTGATCGTAGGCGGGGCAAGTGGACTTGGTGAGCAGGATATCGCGGCATTGATCCAGAGTGCGATGCTGATTGCCGGCATTGGAACACTGGTACAGTTATTTCCGCTTTTTCATAAGATCGGATCGGGATTACCGATCGTTATGGGTATCAGTTTTACCTTTGTATCTATTCTATGTTTTATCGGGGCACAGTATGGTTACGGTACGATCATGGGGGCAGTTCTGATCGGCGGCATCATTGAGGGTGTGTTAGGACTCTTTGCCAAATACTGGCTGAAACTCATTTCACCGATCGTGTCGGCAAGTGTCGTTACGGCAATCGGATTTTCCCTGTTGTCAGTAGGTGCAACTTCTTTTGGTGGTGGAAGCGGAAGTGCCGACTTTGGTTCCGCACAGAACTGGATACTTGGAACGATAACACTGTTATGCTGTATTTTGTTTCACATTTTTGCAAAGTCTTATTATAAACAGCTTTCCGTTCTGTTTGGACTGGTTGTTGGCTATATCGTAGCGATTGTTATGGGAATGGTAGATTTTTCATCTCTGAGTGGAACAGGTATCATTGCAATCCCACATCTGATGCCATTTAAAATGGAATTTCATTTAGACGCGATCGTATCAGTTGTATTGATCTTCCTGGTATCAGCAACGGAAACGATAGGCGATACTTCTGCACTGGCATCGTCCGGACTTGACCGTTATGCAACGGAAGAAGAAACGTCCGGTTCTATTGCATGTGATGGATTTATCAGTGCCGTTTCTTCCCTGTTTGGCTGTCTGCCGATCACATCCTTCAGTCAGAACGTGGGGCTGGTTGCCATGACCAAAGTAGTCAATCGTTTCACAATTGCAACAGGAGCCGTGATCATGATCCTTGCCGGAATCTTCCCAATCTTTGGGGCATTGCTTTCGACGCTTCCGGAAGCCGTACTTGGTGGCTGCACGATCATGATGTTTGGAACAATCGTAGTCAGCGGACTTCAGATGATCAGCAAATGCGGATTCTCACAGAGAAACATCGTCATTGCGGCACTGTCTTTGAGTGTCGGCCTTGGATTTACCCAGTGTGAAAATCTGTTTGCAATCTTTCCACAGATCATCCAGACTGTATTTGCACAGAACTGTGTAGCTGTCGTGTTTATTGTAGCGATTGTATTAAACCTGATCCTTCCGCAGAATATGGAAGCTTAAGGGGAAAAGAAAGTGAGGAATCTCATGCAGGAGCGATATATTTCATCAGACGGCAGCAAACTTCACGTTATAATCTGGGAGCCACAGGGCGAAATACGGGCAATCATGCAGATTTCGCATGGCATGATCGAGTACATCAGACGATACGATCATTTTGCAAACTATCTGAATCAGGCGGGGATCCTGGTGATCGGAAATGATCACAAGGGACACGGTCTGACTGCACAAAAGGATGAGGATCTTGGGTATTTCGGCGAGGAAAAAAGTGCGGTGGTGGTCAAAGATCTTCACGAAGTCACACGTTATGCAAAGAAACAGTATGGAGCGGATGTACCGTATTTTCTGTTCGGGCACAGTATGGGATCATTTATGGCGAGGCGTTATCTGATGACCTATGGTGAGGAACTGACCGGGGCGGTCATCTGCGGAACGGGCTATACACCGGGCGCAGTTCTGGCTGCCGGAAAAATCTGTGCAGGTCTGATCGGAAACATAAAGGGCGAGCGTCACCGCTCAAAGTTTTTGCAGAAGCTGGCATTTGGCAGTTATAACAAACGTATTGCAGATAAACGGACAGAAAACGACTGGCTGACAAAAGATACGAAAATCGTAGACGCTTATAATCGGGACAAGTACTGTACTTTTTTATTTACCATCAACGGCTATCAGACCTTGTTTGATGTTCTTGGATTTATCCAGAAAAAGGAAAATATCGAAAAAATACCGAAAAATCTGCCAGTCTATATGATTGCCGGTGTGGAAGATCCGGTGGGTAATTACGGAAAAGGTGTGGAAAAAGTCTTTCAGGAATACAAAGCATGTGGAATACGTGACCTGGAGCGGAAATTATATGAAACGGACCGGCATGAAATACTGAATGAACTTGACCGGGAAAACGTTTACCAGGATGTAAAAAACTGGATTCTGAAACACATTTAAAAACGAAAATTTGATATGAGGTTGGGGCGGGCATTCTTACCTCTGTCATCTTATATGGAATTAGAAAGCGAGAAATGATGGAACGCATAAGACCGGATTATTATGATAAATTTACCTGCATTGCAGATAAATGCACGTTTACCTGCTGTCAGGAATGGAAGATTGCAGTGGATAACGAGACCAACCGAAAATGGAAAAAGAAATATCCACCGCAGGAAGTAAAAGAGCAACGAAAAAATCTCAGTGCCTATACTACGAAAAAAGACGGGAGTCGTGTGATCGGACTGGATGAAAAACACAAATGTCCATTTCTCTCTGAAAACCGGCTTTGCAGACTGGTAGCTGCCTATGGCGATTCCATTCTTTCGGAAACCTGTACGGTTTTTCCAAGAGAAGTACACAAATTTGAAACACACGAAGAAGAAGTTCTGATGCCATGCTGTCCGGCGGTGATCGATCTCTGGCAGCAGGAAGAGAATGTGATCTTTCCGGTGATGCCGAAAAACGGCAGAAATGTGCTGATGTTGATCCGTGAAAAAATGATGGAAATGTTCCGGAAAAAAGAACAGAGCATCGAAGAGACACTGCTTGAGAGTTTTTATATTCTTCTGGAGTTATATCAGGCAGAACAAAAGGGAACACTGTCAGAGGACAGGATAGAGCATTATTTTTCAGAAGAAGCGACCGCAGAGTTGAAAACAGCTATTTATGCGGTAGATCTTCCATTTCTGGATACGATGGATGAGTGCAATGAACTTTTGCAGGATCTGGCAGTTAATTATCAGAAAGAAGGTTTATATCAAAATTATCTGGCACCAGTTCTGTCTCTTGCAGAGCAGCTTTCCGAAGCCTGTGACGCGGATGAAATGAAACAGAGCGGGCAGGCATTTGCAGAACAATGGGCGAAATACCGGAAAGTTTTGCTTGTTTTTATGGAAAACGAACTGTTTTCAGATCTTCTGATGCCGGATGGAGACCTGGAGAGCATGGTTGTACAGATGCAGTGGATCGCGATGGAGTACGCAATGATCCGGCACAGCCTTTTCCTGAAATGGATGCAGGATGGATGTGGGCACCTTGCATACGAAACACTACGGGATTATATGGTGCTGATCACACGGATGACCGGATATGAAGAAGCAGATATTTATGAGTATCTTGAAAACAGCTTTGAAGAACTGATCTGGGAGTGGGGGTATCTGGCACTGATTACCGGAAAATTGTGACAAACGGTAAAAAATGCTCAAAAGAACCAGATAAGAAAGTCTTGTGTTTTAAAATAAGACAGATTATAATAAAAATGAATAAAAAATTCAAAAAAATACAGAAAAAATTGTGTAGAAACACAAGAAAGTATTACAACACATGGGAGGGAACAAATGAAAACAGGTAAATTAAAGAAACTTTTTATGGGTGCAGTCCTTGCAGGCTCACTTACTTTTGTGGCTGGAAAGACACCGTTACTTCCGGTAGTCCAGGTACAGGCAGCCAGCATGCAGGATGTAGAATGGGATACGAGCGTAGATTTTGAAAAAGCATTCCAGAAAGCGTTGGATACGGCACGTTACAGCAAAGGTGGCAATACTATCTACCGCATCAAAATACCGGCAGGAACGTATAGGGCAGGCAGCTCTTTCAATGTGTACAGCAACACGTATATTGATATGGAAGGTGTTACGTTGGTCCGTACTTCCAGTGCTTCTATGTTTCGTTTCGGACGAAGCGCAGATGTCACCGGTATTTCCGGATATACCGGATTTGAAAATATAACATTTCATGGCGGTACGATCGACGGGCAGGGTGCAGAGCATCCAAACTACACATCGACACTGATTCGGTTTGCACATTCCCAGAATGTGACACTTGAAAATATGGTACTGAAAAATACCAGCAATTCTCATCATATCGAATTTGCAGCATCCCAGAATGTGACGATCAATAACTGTGTATTTTCCGATTATCATGGAAAGAACACCAGCAACAACGAGGCAGTCCAGATTGAAACACTGCATAAAAAGCATTTTGGCTCCTATGGTAAATATGACGAGACACCGAATAAAAATGTAACCGTTACAAACTGTACATTCCAGAATGTACAGCGTGGTATCGGTACCCATGCCGGAATCGTCGGATGTTATTTCAATGGCATGAAAATTGAAAATAACACCTTTATCAATATTCCTGGTTATGCGATTATTGCAACGAACTACATCAACAGCAGCATCCAGAACAACCAGATCCAGAACTGTGCATCCGGTATTCTGTTCCGTAATATGGCGATCACCTATTATCCGTCAGAAAAAGGCAATAAGAAAAAAATGCCGAAGATATCCAGTAATTCTGTGATCGCAAATAATACCATTGAGGTAACTGACCGCAAGTACAAAAATGTAAATTATGGTATCCAGCTCTTTGGTGAGAACCGCACCAAAAAGAAAAATGGAGTGCCAAAAGGAGACTATCGCGTTTATGGCGTACAGGTATCCGGTAATGTGATCAATCTGAAAAATGCAGCGTATGGTATCTGGCTGTATGGAACCGGAAGTATCCGTGTGAACGGAAATGTAGTCAACATGCAGGTTCCAAAAGGAGTAAGTGGTAAATCAGGAGGAACCGGTATCCGTGTAATTTACAGCAAATCAAGTAAAGTATTTGGAAATACCGTAACAAATACATCCACAAACAAAAACAAAAAACAGTATCGCGGTATCGAACTGATCGGAAAGAAAGCCGGAAGCGTATCCAAGAACAGCTTCAGAGGCTTTGTGAAAAAACAGAGAACCGTGAAACGTACCAAATAATAATTTGTCGAGAAATTGATATACGGAAACAGGACGCCGTCCACTGCAAAACAATC
>CAJMMS010000047.1 GCA_905214675.1 uncultured bacterium | reverse complement strand
CAACATTAACGCCCGGGTGAATCTTTGTTCCGCGCTGTCTGTAAAGAATGTTACCAGCCTTTACAAACTGTCCGTCAGCTCTTTTTGCACCCAGTCTTTTAGACTCGGAGTCACGTCCGTTCTTTGTAGAACCAACACCTTTTTTATGAGCGAATACCTGAAGGTTCATCTTCAACATGGTCTACACCTCCTCGATTTTCAATCGTATAAATTCATTACCGTATTGTGTCTGAATATCTCTCAAACCAAGAATCATAGAATCAAGCAGAAGTGTGGTCTTATCGGATACTCTGCCTTCCAGAAGCAACTCTACGATACCGTCATCTTCACTGGCTGCAAACTTATCATCTGTAAAAGTCTCAATCGAATTTACAGTATTTACAACAAGCACAGATACCGCTGCGCATACAATATCATAACCTTCTTCTGCATAACCAGCATGTCCGATTACTTTAAAACCAGTATAACTGTCTTTTGATCTATGGATTGTAACTGTAATCATCTGGATTAACCGTTAATTTTTTCAATCTTAACCTGAGTGTACTGCTGTCTGTGACCGTTCTTTTTATGATATCCGGTCTTTCTCTTGTACTTGTAAACAATAACTTTTTTTGCTTTTGCATTTTTAACAACGCTTGCAGTTACTGTTGCACCAGCTACATCTGCACCAACTTTCAGTCCGTCATTGCTAACTGCAAGAACGTTTTCGAAAGTTACTGTTTCTCCAGCTTCTGCACCAAGTTTTTCTACGTTAATGATATCGCCCTCAGCTACTTTGTACTGTTTACCACCTGTTGCAATAATTGCGTACATATGGCACCTCCTATTATCATTACTCGCTAAATATGGTAGCCAGCCTTTTGGCATGACATTTAAACCTCTTTATGCGGCATCTGTTACATAGTAGCATGTTTTAGAATTTACGTCAACTGTTTTTTACAAAATTATTTCCTTTTCCGGTCTATTCAATTCGAAAAGTTACCGGAACACCAGTATACCATTTCTGGTTGACATCACGCATTAAAAAAAGAAAAACAACGGTCAGACAAAAAACGATTCGACAGAGCAAAAGCCAGTATAAACAACCCAAGGACCAGCAATGACAGTCTGCGTATCCATGCTTTTCCCGGTGCGCAACATTTCAATACCAGCATTGTGACAAAGTAAAGTCCAAGACTTACACACCAGGTAAGAATCAGATAATATCCCGGTCCATAAGTATAATCCCTTTCTGCACGGCAAATCCATAAGGGAAACGAAAAACCTGCTGATGTATATCATTGGTAAATACAAGCATAAGTAAGATAAATGCCGGAACACATATATATTTCCACTTTTCTGATATCCGGTAATGATCTGCTCTGCCTGCGTATTGTACCAGAAGCATCCCAACGCTCAAAAGACAACGTCGGACGGCTGTGTGCAGGATCCGCTGTTGTATGGACACAATCCAGCAGAGGATCAGACCGATATGGATCAGATGCCTGCTGAATTGCAGGATCGTTTTCAAAAATATCGAATCAATCTCTCTGGAATAGTTCAATGCAAAATAAGCATACAGTAAAAGCAATATAATTTCGATTATATATATGATCTTTCTTTTCTCTTTCCATGCTTTCATACCTGTACTCCATTTCTGTTTCCATCTGAAGATATCATCTGATATTATATTGGAAATACCCATTTTTTTCAAGACTGATGCCAAACCGCAGCCAGATTGCTTGACAGTTTTCGCTTTCTTTTTTACAATAAGAGAAACAAAGACAAAATCGTTACAAAACATTTTTGAAAGGCAAATATTACTATGAATTTATATCTGATTGATTATGAGAACGTCACAGATACCGGATTTCTGGGCGTAAAAGAACTGACTGCAGATGATACGGTAATCGTTTTCTACAGCCAGCATACGAAAAATATTTCTTTTGAACGACACATTGAACTTTCCCAGTCCCTTGCACATTTTGAATACATCAAAATCTCCAAAACAGGAAAAAACTATCTGGATTTTCAGTTATCTACCTATCTTGGCTTTCTGATTGGAAAAGACAAACCGGAACATGTGTATATTATAACAAACGACACCGGATATGACAGCGTAATTGATTTCTGGAGTGCCAAAAACATCGACATTATCCGCCAGAAATCTATTGTGCCTCCGGCTCCTCTTTCTCTTCCGGCAAACATCCCGCCGCAAATGGTAGTCAGAAAGCAAAAGGCAGATGCCGCTTTGGCACAGACCTCATCGGTCACATCGACATCCGCAGCACCGGCCAAGCCGGCCGCATCCGGAAAGAAAACAAAGGCTTCCGCATCTCCGGATCTTCCGGAAGCATGGCGGAAAAAGGTGCGGATGGCAGTCAAGTCAGATAAACTTGCACCGAGCAGCTATTCCGTTGTCTACCGTGCGATCTCCGGAAGCCAGAATAAAACAGAACTGAACAATCAGCTTGTCAAGGCATTTCAGAGTTCAAAAGGCGGACGCGTTTATGGCCATGTCCGTGAGATCTTTGAACAGTACAGCAAAGAGAGCAACTGATCAGAGGGCATCTACTTCCGCCTGAATGATATCTTCTGTATCAGCCATTGCCCGGAGCGTCATTGTGAGGAGTTTTGGCAGATCCCAGCCAAGCTGCTTGGCCCCTCTTTCAATGACTTCTCTGGAGCATCCGGCGGCAAATCCTTTGCTTTTATATTTCTTTTTCAGTGATTTCAGTTCCATATCTTTTGTGCTCTTGGACGGTCGCATCAGTGCGGCAGCCCAGATCAGACCGGTCAGCTCATCGGCTGCGAACAGGACTTTTTCCATTTCATGCTCCGGTGCGACATCCAGAGTAACGCCACATTCTATGGTGATTCCGTATCCGTGTGAAACGACGCTGTGGATGATATCTTCGCCGACACCGGATTCTCTTAACAATTCCGGAGCTTTCAGGCAATGTTCCTGCGGATAAAGCTCAAAATCGATGTCATGCAGCAGTCCTACGATTCCCCAGTATTCGGCTTCATCGCCGTATCCGAGTTCTTTTGCATACCACTTCATCACATTTTCGACCGTCAGTGCATGGCGGATGTGAAAAGGATCCTGGTTATATTTCTTTAATAATTCAAATGCTTCTTCTCTTGTAATGTGATCCATCTGATCAGACCTTCTTTCGTGATTATGGTTTTGTTCCTGACTGGAAGAATTGTTCTGTACTTTGTACTTTTGCAATTCTTTTTCAAGTATACTCTTATCTGTTTCTTACGGCAACTGCTCTTTTGGAAACTTCTTATGCTTCCTGATGGCTCTGCCTGATCATCTCATGCAGCTTTGTGATCGCTTCGTGGATCCCGCCGATCTGATTGATGATCCCTTCTTTGACGGCCTGTTCTCCGACGAGAATGGTTCCGAGGTCTTTGGTCAGCATACCGGTATCGAGCATCAGTTCTTCAAGACGTTCTCTTTTTGCATCGCAGTGCCCGGAAATAAATCCTAAAATTCGATTCTGCATCTGTTTGAAATAATCATAAGTCTGTGGTGCTCCGATGATCGTTCCGTTCATGCGAACCGGATGGATGACCATGGTTCCGGTCGGGACGATAAAAGAATAATTGGTGGAAACAGCGATCGGCACGCCGATCGAATGACTGCCGCCAAGGACTAAAGAAACGGTCGGTTTGTCGATCGATGCGATCATCTCTGCGATCGCAAGTCCGGCTTCCACATCGCCGCCCACGGTATTTAAAAGAACGAGCAGCCCCTGGATATCGCTGCTGTCTTCAATGGCAGCCAGCTGAGGAAGGACGTGCTCGTATTTTGTGGTTTTGGTATTGGAGGAAAGGCACTCGTGCCCTTCGATCTCTCCGATCACAGAAAGCAGATGAATATTGTGTTCCAGTCTGGTCTGACCGTATTCTCTGATCTGCTCATTCTTTTTATTTTCTGTGTTTTCGTTTTTGCTGTTTTCTTTTTCCGCCATAGTGTATCCCCTTTCTGATCCAGGTCTGTCATTTTTTCTGATGCAGAACCTGATATGCAAGTTTTGGCATTCTGCTGACAGCATAACCAGAAAAGAGGAAACTTATACGGATTTTTATTTCAAGAACAGACCTGTTTCAGTTCTTCGAAACGTTCCTCGGAAAGTTCCACTTCTTCCATCGGATAAGAACGGTGCAGGGATGCATATTTCGGTTCGCCGAGGCGGTGATATTTTAACAGTTCGTATTCACAGCCAAGTTTTCGAACCAGATCTGCGATCGGCAGCAGATCTTCTTTTGAGTCGTTAAATCCCGGAATGACCGGAGTGCGGATCAGGATCGGAAGATCCGGAAAATCGGCACGGATGTGATGCAGATTTTCAAGGATCCGTTCGTTTCCGACACCGGTATGTGCTTTATGTTTCTTAGAAGAAAGCGATTTCACATCCATGATCAGGTGATCGAGCTGAGTGGCAACCCCGGCAAAATGTTCGTATTTTGCAAATCCGGTCGTTTCGATACAGGTGTCAATGTTCTTTTTGCGGGCTTCTTTTAAAAGGGAAAGCGTAAATTCCGGCTGCATCAGAGGTTCTCCACCAGAAACGGTCAGACCGCCGCCGCTTGTTTTATAAAAGGTCAGATCTTTTTCAACCTGTTCTAAAATTTCTGCCACGCTTTTCCTCTCGCCAATCACATGCAGTGCTTCCGACGGGCAGATCCTGTGAACACTTGCCGCCAGATCTGCATCAACCGCAATTTTGTCATTCCAGATAATTCCTTCTGTTTCATCCAGACGGCAGGCAAGTTTTTGAAGTCCATGAACGCAGCTTTCACATCCGATACAGGTTCCTTTTGTCCAGCCGATCTCCGGGTGTGGATTCTGAGATTCCGGGTTTGCACACCATCTGCATCGCAGAGGGCATCCTTTTAAGAATACAACCGTTCGGATGCCCGGTCCATCGTGGATGGAAAAATGCTGAATGTTAAAAACGATTCCTGTGTGTTCCAAAATACTTCGCCTCCTTTTTCTGAAATGAACAAAATAAGTTTATGCTCCGAAGGATTCATTCTGTGTTCTGAGGATGATATCATCCTGCAGTTTCGGTGAGAGCTGTACAAAATATGCACTGTAGCCGGCTACGCGGACCAGCAGACTACGGTAATGCTCCGGATTTTTCTGTGCGTCAAGCAGGGTCTGCTGATTGATGATGTTAAACTGCAGGTGCCACAGTTTGAGATCTCTCCATGCTTTGATAAATGCGATCAGTCTCTGGGTTCCCTCTTCCCCCTGTACGCTTGCCGGACTCATCTTGATATTTAAGAGTCTGGATGCACGGTTCTTAAGGTCACTGTTCTTTGTGTGATAATTGGAAAGCAAAACGGACGCCGGACCGTTGGTATCGGCTCCCTGAGAAGCGGATGCACCGTCGGATAAGGCGGTCCATGCTTTTCGTCCGTTTGGCATTGCTCCGACCACACTTCCGAACGGAACGTTGGATGACTGGGAAACATAACGCAGATCCATCTGTACGCCAAGATATTTGGAGTATGCTTCCCCGAATTTCACACCAAAGCGGTCGATCTTCTTTGCAATAGAATCTGCATATGGATCGTCATTGCCGTATTTCGGTGCGTGGAGCAGTCGCTGACGCACGATCTCTGCATTTTCATAATCAGCATCCAGTGCCGTCAATACCTGTTCCATGGTCAGGGTCTTGTCTTCAAATACGGTCTTTTTGATCGCTGCAAGGGAATCAGCAGCCGTTCCAAAGCCGATAAAATCAAAGAAACCGATGTCGATACCGTCTTTTACATGTTCACTGTGAAGATCCTGGCCGTTTTTCATGCACAGTTTGTGAAGTGCAGAACCGAACGGAGAAGCAAAATGTCTTGCATGCAGGCGGTTTGCAATATACTGCTGTTTGAATGCCATTTTCAGAATGTATTCTTCCTGTGCAAAAAAGGCTTTTTCCAGTTCTTCATAGCTTGTAAAGGTGCGAGGATCGCCTGTCTCGATGGTCAGCAGCTCATCGCCGTATTTTTTCATTCTTCCGTTGTTCAAAGTCAGTTCGATCACGGATGCAAGATTGATCCACGGGCAGGCCGTCGTGAAAGTATCCAGATTTGGCATACGCACTTCGGTACATCCGGATACGGAGTAATCTCTTGCATTTGCAAAGTCGGCACCATGGGCAAGCAGACCCGGGATGATCTCCTCGTCATTTAAAAGTTTCGGGAAACCACTTCCCTCTTTGATCGTCTCAGCCACTGCATGCAGGAATTTTTCCGGTGATCCGGAGTGGATCCTGGCTGCAAGATCCGGGTAGTTTAACGGAAATTCGCGTTTGTTTTCCAGAAGAATATAAGAGAGCTCGTTTGTGGCATCTTCTCCGTTCGCATTCTGGCCGCCGATCGTGACAGCTTCCCAGTGAGCATAGCCTTCGTTGAATTTTACACCGGCCGGGCTGATGTACAGATCCTGATACTGTGCCATGCCAAGCCATACGCAGGTAAAGAGTTCTTTGGCACGCGTCGGGTTGATCTTACCTTCTTTTGCGTCTTTCTCGTAATACGGCCACAGGTACTGATCCATACGTCCATTTGAGATGGTTGCTCCTGTTTTCTGCTCGATTCGTGAGAACATCTGGATGAAATATTGAGACTGCAGTGCTTCATAAAAGCTTTCCGCAGGATATTTCGGAACTTTTTCGGTAATTCTTGCAATTTCCAGAAGTTCTGCTTTTCTTGACGGATCACGCTCCAGATCGGCAAGTCTTTTTGCTTCTACGCTGTGGCGGTGTGCCCACAGAATGATCGCATCGCAGGTGATCTGAACCGCCTCATAAAATGCTTTTTTATCAATGGTATCTTCCGGGTTCATGTCATCTAACCTGGAAATCGCATCAGCAGCCTGTTCTTTGATCGCCAGAAATCCCTCATCAATGCCCTTTTTATAATCGTGCACCCACTGCAGGGCAGATCTCCATGCGGAAGATTCATTTACGATATAACGGGAAGAATAGCGGTCTTTTGGATCATAAGTTACTTTCAGAACATCTTCCGGGAAAGACTGAGAAAGGTCATCGTAGTAAGTCTTGTCTTTCCAGTACGGAGCGATCTCTGTCTCGATGATGTTTACATCTTTTTCGTCCACTTCAAACGGTGATTCGGTACGGTCATTTGCCTGATGGACAAAAGATTCCAGAAAGCAGCCGTCCAGTTCCGGATAGATCAGTCCATATTTTCCGGGTCTTCCCACGCGTCCGACGATCAACTGATCCGGCTCGATATAGACGTCGATCTTTTCAGCAATGTGATACAGAGCCTTTGCCCAGCGAAGGGTTAACGGCTGTCCTTCCGTTTCTTTGAAAGATTCGGTAAAATACTGTGCACGCTGCACATCGACATAAGATTTGCCCTCACTGAAACTGTCATATATTTTCTGAACTCTGGATTTTCCGTTCTGGAAACCAAAGATGATTTTTCCGCCGTTTTTCTGGATACGGTCTTCCTGTGCTGATAAAACAAGTGTCATAATTTTTTCCTCTCTTAATTTTCTTTATGCTTAAGAAATGATGCCATAAAACCACTCTTGTGCAAGCACATCGTGGTTTCAGGCTTCTGACCCTGGCATCATATGTTATAGTCCTCCTGAATCTCTTTTCCCTGGAAAAAGTAATTGTAGATTTTTTTGCGGGTACGGATGAATTCGTAATCGTTGCGGTTTCTCGGCCTTGGCAGGTCGGTAATCACGATGTCGCGGATCCGTCCCGGATTTCGGTCCATGACGATGATGCGGTCAGCAAGATATACGGCTTCTTCGATATCGTGTGTTACCATGATCATCGTCGTTTTTTCTTTCTGTTTGATGTTCAGCAGTTCGTTCTGAAGCTGGATTTTTGTAAAGGCATCCAGTGCTCCAAACGGCTCATCCAGAAACAGGATCGACGGATGATTGACCAGAGCACGGGCGATGTTTGCACGCTGTGCCATGCCTCCAGAGAGTTCTTTTGGCAGGCTTTTTTCGAATCCGGAAAGTTCGACCATCCGGATGCACTCCTGTGCCTTCTGTTTCTTTTCTGCTTTTGTTCCTTCGTTTAAGGCAAAAATGATATTGTCTTCTACGGAAAGCCACGGAAATAATCTTGCTTCCTGGAAAACCATTCCTCTTTCTTTTCCCGGGGAACGGATTTCTTTTCCGTCGATCAGAATGCTTCCGTCGTAATCCGGATCAAGGCCTGCCATCGCACGCAGCAGGGTACTTTTTCCGCAGCCGCTTCCGCCTACGATACAGATAAATTCACCTCTTAAAACAGAGAAGTTGATATCTTTTAAAACCTGCAGATCTTCCGGTTGTTTTCCGTTTTCTTTTCCGGTCTGTTTTTTGAAAACACGGGAAAGATTCGAAACCTGAATATAGGCAGGGCCGTTAAGCTGAATATCCGCCGGGTAGACACCGCGGTATTCTCTCTGTTCTGTAAATGTTGTACTCAAAATCGTTCCCTCCTATTTGCTCCATGAAAGTGCACGTTCGCTGATCAGATTTAAAATGCTGTCCATGATCTTGCCGACGATACCGATCGCCAGCATGCCGACGATGACGACATCCATCTGTCCGAAGTTTCGGGCGTTGGAGATCATGTATCCGATACCGCTTGTGGATGCTACCAGTTCGGCGGCTACCACGCAGGTCCAGCAGCTTCCCAGAGCAACGCGAAGTCCGGTAAAAATGGAAGGCATGGCTGCCGGGATGACAAGCTGGGTAATATATTTCTGTTTCGGGGTCTCCATGACTGCGGCAACTTCCGTCAGTTTTTTGTCGGTATAGCGGATACCGTCCGTCACATTGATCAGAACGGTGAAAAATCCGCCAAGGAAGATCAGAAATACTTTCGACTGTTCACCGATGCCCATCCAGAGGATCACAAGCGGGATCCAGGCGATCGGCGGGATCGGACGCAGGATCTGAATGATCAGATTCGTCAGACGCTGCATATGTCTCGAAAGTCCAATGATAATGCCGAGAGCGATTCCGATCAGGGAGCTGAGCACATAGCCGATCAGAACGCGGCGGATACTGATGCCAAGTGCCAGCAGAAGGCTGCCGTTTGCGAGGCTGCTAAAGAAAGTATGGATCACATCTCCAAAGGATGGCATCAGCGTCGTAGTGGTTCCGTTTCCGGAAAAGCTCCATACCAGTGCAAGGATGATAAGCGGAAGGATGCTCTCGATCCATTCCATGATTTTTGTTTTATATGGTTCTTTCATCTGCGTTATTCTCCCAGTTCTCTGGCTACTGCATCGCTGTTTGCGAAGGTTGTATTTACGATATCTTTCGCACTAACCTGTGTTTTTACATTTCCGGAAGAGAACAGCCAGTCTGCCGTCTTCTGGAAGTCTTCGATATCATCATCGCTGATCTTTACCTGGAAATTCATATCGCTGATCGTCGCATTTACGATATCGGCATCCAGACCGTATTTTTCGGCATATTTTTCAGAGTAGGTTTCGGTATTTGCAGAAACTTCAGCGGCAGCTCTTGCGTACTGTTCCAGGAAGATCTGTACGATTTCCGGATTTTCATTGATATAATCGGTGTTTCCGGAAATGAGATTTTCGCATTTATAAATACCGGTTCCATCCACCAGGACTTTTCCGGTTCCGGCTGCATCGACCTGTGCGATCATTGGCTGCCATACGGCAATCGCATCGACCTGTCCGGTTGCCAGTGCACTCTGCTGTTCCGTTGATGCCAGGTTGACCAGTTCTACATCACCGGCACTGATATTTTCCTGATCCAGCAGACGTTCGACAAAGTCCTGGGCGATCGAACCGACGACCAGTCCGATTTTTTTGCCTTTCAGATCGGCTGCGGATGTAATATCGGAATCGTTCGGCACGAGAACGGCTTCTGTTTTTTCACCGTTGTAGGCAACACCGAAGATGGTTCTTTTCTGTCCTGCCGCCGCTGCGGAGATGGTCGGTACATTTCCCATCACACCGACATCCTGTGCTCCGGATGCGAAAGATTCGTTTTCCGGCGGTCCGGACTCGAATTCGGTGTAAGTGACTGCTACATTGTCATATCCGGCATCTTTCAATGCCTCTTCTACCCATCCGTTATCCTGCAGAAGGCTGAGCGGAAGGTATCCCGGGATCGGCTGTACGGCGATGTTCAGATGATCGGTCTGATTCAGGGAGGCGGTATCGGTTGCCTGTGTACCTGTTTCAGCGGTTGTCGAAGCTGCTTTATTGCCACATGCAGAAAGGGAAACCGTCATAGCGGCGGCGAATACTGCCAGGCTGATTTTTTTCCATTTTGAAGGGTTTGCTTTCTGTAATGTTTTCATAATCTGTTCTCCTTTGGTTCTGTATTTTGTGTTTTCTAAAGAATACTCGCTTTGTATTTCCTTTTCTTGGGAATTTTGTTTATTTATTTTCTATGGAAAAAAATTTGACAAAATTCGCTATTGATTCTCAATAAGTTTCTTATTTTTATTTCGACTAAAAAAATGCTCCTGACCACAGATTTCATGGTCAGAAGCACATTCTATTTTACGATACTATGATTATGATGTTGAATTAGAAATTTCCAATATGATTTTCGCGGATTGTTTTATTCTTCATCAAAAACACTGCCGGAAAGATAGCGTTCGCCTCCGTCCGGAAACAGGACAACGATGGTTTTGCCCCTGTACTCAGGTCTTTGAGCCAGTTCTTTTGCGGCAGATAATGCAGCTCCGGATGAGATACCGCAGAGCACTCCCTCTTTTCTTGCCAGTTCCCGGCAGGTCTTGTAAGCATCCTCATCGGTCACGGTCAGGATCTCGTCGTAAATATCCATATCCAGTGTTTCCGGGATAAATCCGGCACCGATGCCCTGGATTTTATGCTTTCCAGGGATGCCGTCCGACAGGACAGGAGAACCGGCAGGCTCAACCGCTATGATTTTAATGTCCGGATTTTTTTCTTTCAGATACTTTCCGGTTCCGCTGATCGTACCGCCGGTTCCGACACCGGCAACAAAAACATCGATTTTCCCATCGGTGTCTGCCCAGATCTCCGGTCCGGTTGTCTCGTAGTGTGCCTGCGGATTGTATGGATTGCTGAACTGGCTTGGAACAAAGGCGTGCATCTGTTCGGCCAGTTCGTTTGCTTTTCGGATCGAACCTTTTACGCCTTTGGAGGCCGGTGTGAGGACAAGCTCTGCACCATATGCAGATAACAGTCTTCTTCGCTCAACACTCATGGTTTCCGGCATCGTGATGATCAGATGATACCCTCTGGCAGCCGCCACGCAGGCCAGCCCGATCCCGGTATTTCCGGAAGTCGGCTCAATGATCACATCGCCTTTGTGCAGGATACCGGCTTTTTCCGCCTCATCGATCATACGGATCGCAACACGGTCTTTTACGGATCCGCTTGGATTCAGATATTCCAGTTTCGCAAGGATCCTGGCACTGCAGTCATTTGCATCCATATAATTTTGCAGTTTTAAAAGTGGTGTCGTTCCGACGATATCTGTAATTTGCTGATAGATAGTTGCCATATTTTCGACCGCCTTTCTCTGATCTTCGTAAGAAAAATAATAAAGTCTGGATTTCAGATCTGAAATTCATAAGTTTCCGGGATTCGATACTGGGATGGAGTCACTCCATATTTTGCCTTGAATTTTTTCAGAAAATACCCCATATCCTTGTAATCCAGTGCCCCGGCGATATCAATGACTTTCCGTTTGGTGTGTTTTAAAAGGTATGCGGCACGTTTCATTTTTACAATATTGACATAATCCACAAAATTAATCTGCATCTGTGCAGTAAATACCGTGCTGAAATAGGAACGGTTTATGTAAAGTGCCTCGGATATGGTTTTCTGTTTGAGGTCTTCTTCCGGTCGGTTCAGGATGTAAAGCAGGATCTCTTCCATACCTTCGCTGTGCGGCGGGTACAGCTCTGCAAACTCTGTAAAAAAAGAATAGAAATCATCGATGCTTTTCTGGATCCGTTCTTCACAGTCCGAAAAATCCGCTTCCTGAAGAAGATAATCGTCCGTCTGAAAATAAAGTTCAAGCCATTTATGAGATTCAAAAAGTTCCAGGATCACACTGTTCAGGATTCGCTTCAGATAAGCGAAAGATGCAAGAGGATCTGCGTACTCGGAAAGAGCGTTGTAGAGAAGATCGTCAAGCTCTTTTTTTATGGAAAAATCAATGGTTTGGAAACAATTTAACAGAACTTCTTTCTGATTGTTTTCTGCTTCTCTTTTTCCGTGTTCCGCATGTTCAATCTTGCCAAACAGTGTGATAAACTGACTGATCTCAAACGGAGTGATCAGATAATCGTCCACGCCAAGCAGAAAGCTTTTCCGTACAATTTTAAATTCTGCCGTCTGTCCGACCATCGCAATGGCCTGGCAGAGCTTTTCCTGTTTGATGGTCTGCAGAAGATTCAGAACTGGATAATCCGGTGTTGCTTCCAGCAAAACCAGATGATACTGACTCTTGCGTAAGTGATCCGTCAGTGTCTTAAAATCAGAAGTAACCTCACAGATATCAAAACCGGTAGATTCCCCCCAGATATGAAGTCTCTTTAATTCCTGCAAAAGCAGAGTGCTTTTTATGGCTGCTAATACGTTGTACATAGGTCACCTCAGTCTCTTTTGTAATATTTGACAAAAGCGGGACTTTCCAAAGAAGTCCCGCCTTGTTTTTATGTATGCTTACTGTTGTTCAAAGAAATATTTTTTCTGCATATCACGAACCATGGAAACATAGAGATCCCTGCATGCCTCATTTTCCCCGCGTTCGATCATACCAAGGCACGGGGAAAGATAAGTCTCCCATATGCTCCTGTAAATTTCTTTTGCATCTTTTCTCTGATCGATATGTTTTACAATGGTAGGAGCCAGATCATAATATTCATAAACCATCGCTTCTCCGTTTTCCTGCTCCATCAGATAATGGTCGCGGTAATTGCGGAAAAGATTCAGTTCATAACAATCATCCGGTTTGCCAAAGGTTCTGCACACTGCTGTGGTGATGTAACAGAATTTCCGTTTAAATCCAGAATTGATCTGCTTGAAAGTAGAAGCTTTGAGATTGGTTTTCGGAAAATGTGTTTTCCAGGCTTCCAGAATCTTTTTGGAAAAAAGATCCGCGGATTCTTTGTTCATCTCAAGAACAGCCGGAAGCGTGTAGATCACCAGGCACATATTCAGGTTCGTGGCCAGTTTCTCTTTTGCACTTTTCTTTTCTTCTTCTGCAATCAATTTTTCCGCAGAACCTGCAAGCTCTTCTGCCATATTGATCAGAAACTGCTCTTTGTCAATGACCTGACAATATCCATCTTCAACTGCTTTCAAGGTTGCTTTATGTCTGTCACAGTAGCGTCTGAAAGCATCCGGATAACGTTCGAACGTGAAATCGTCCATGACATGTTCCTGTCCATCCAGCAGTGCCGGCATTCCTGCAAAAGCAATCGTATAATTACTACTCA
>CAJMMS010000046.1 GCA_905214675.1 uncultured bacterium | reverse complement strand
TTTTGCAGTGGACGGCGTCCTGTTTCCGTATATCAATTTCTCGACAAATTTTTATATTTCCGCTATCTCGCAGTAATGTGCATATATTCCGCCTTTTCTCAGCAGTTCTTCATGTGTTCCACTCTCTGCAATCCCATTATCTGCAACAACCAGGATCTGATCTGCACCGCGAATCGTGGAAAGGCGATGTGCGATCGTAATCGTAGTCCGGTTCTTTGCCAGTTCTTCAAGACTTTTCTGTATCCAGCGTTCGCTCTCATTATCCAGTGCACTTGTTGCCTCATCCAGTACCAGTATCGGCGGATTTTTCAGGAAAACTCTGGCGATCGAGATTCTCTGTTTCTGCCCGCCGGACAACCTGGTTCCGCGTTCTCCAACATAACTGTCATATCCATTTGGCAACGACATGATAAAATCATGAATATTTGCCTTTTTCGCTGCATCCATAATTTCTTCCATTGATGCTTCTGGTTTTCCATAGGCAATATTATCCCGGATGGTTCCGCAGAACAGATAGACATCCTGCTGTACCAGTCCAATCTGATTTCTCAGGCTCTCCAGTGTCAGTCCTCTGACATCTTTTCCATCGATCTTAACCGTTCCTTCTGTCACATCATAGAAGCGCGGAAGCAGAGAACAAATTGTAGTCTTTCCGCTTCCGGACGGTCCGACCAGTGCGATCGACCTGCCTGCCGGAATCTGAAAACTGACATGCGACAAAACCGGTGTATCATCATCCTGATAATGAAAAGAAACATTTTCATAAGATACATCACCTTTTACATCCGTCAAAGGCTGTGCATCTTCTGCATCCCTGATCTCCGGTTCTGTTTCGATCACATCAAGAAATCTGCGAAATCCGGACAATCCCTTCTGCATCATTTCCGTCAGTTCTACCAGAATCTGAATCGGGCTGATAAAGATTCCGATATACAATGCATACATGGCAAGATCCGCTGCTTCCATTTTTCCGTGAGCAATCAGCCAGCCGCCAAATACCAGAGTCACCAGATACATCAGTCCCTGGAAGAACAAGTTGCTGCTCATAAAACTTCCCATGCAACGATAATTTGCATCTTTTGATACCAGAAATCCTTCGTTGCTTTTCTGGAATTTCTTCCGTTCAATCTCTTCATTTGCGAAAGACTGCACCACACGGATTCCAGAAAGAGTATCCTGAAGGCTCGCATTGATATCTCCGATCTTACGCCTGTTGTCCATAAACGTTGCCTGCATACGACGGTTCTGACGCAGGGAAAAGATTAGCATCAGCACAACCAGGAACAAAAGCGGCACTGCCAGTCTCCAGTTGATGAAAAATAAAAAGATAAATGCTCCGACAATCTTGATCAATGAAATAAACAAGTTCTCCGGACCATGATGTGCCAGTTCTGAAATATCAAACAAATCCGAAACAAGCTTACTCATCATCTGTCCTGAATTGTGTTGACTGTAATACGAAAAAGATAACTTTTCATAATGATCAAACAATTGCTGACGCATGTCACGCTCCATCCGTGCTCCCATCATATGTCCCTGATAAGTCACATAATATTTGCACAATGCCTGTATCACATACATAATAAGCAATCCTGCCCCAATGGGAAACAGTGCATGCAAAATCGCTGCCGCGTCTTCTAAAAACAGCGTCTTCGTCAGACTCCGGAGAATCTGCGGAAATGCAAGATCCACGAAACTGATGATCGCCGCACACAGCAGATCAAGGAAAAATACACCCTTGTAAGGTGCATAATATTTCACAAACTTTTTCAATGTGTCCAATGTTATTTCCTTCTTTCATACATTATTATGATGATGCCAGGGTCAAAAGGTCTAAATCCACATGAGCTTGCTCATAAGTGGATGAAAGACCTTGGGATCCGCCCCGATATCCCTGCGAACGTAAAATCGCCGCATGCCTATTATAGCATGCGACGATTTTCGTTACAACGTTACCTTCCGTCGTTTAGAATAGTTCTTTTTCACTTTACTTTTATTTCTTTTTGTAAGATGCTTTCTTGCTGAGTTTTGCTTTCTGAAGATTTTTCTTCAGTGTTCTCAGTGTTTTTGCTTTCATCTTCTTCGGAACCTGTACTTTCATCTTGGAGGAAGTACCCTTGAATGCATTTCTACCAACTTTGACTGTACTTGTTCCCTTAAAGGTTACACTTGACAGTTTCGCAGCTTTTAAGAATGCACCTGATCCGATATTCTTAACATTCTTTCCGATTACAACGCTCTTCAGTTTCTTGCTGTTCTTGAAAGCATTTTTACCGATTGCCGTTACCTTAAAGGTATAATTTCCAATCTTCACGGTAGCCGGAATGGTTACTTTTGTTTTCTTTGTTGCTTTCAGTTTCACTGCGGAAACGGTTCCGTTTGCTGCATCGGATTTGGTTACTTTGTAAGTAACACCTTTCACATCAATGGTTGTTCCAACTGCCGGAACCTGTGGTGCCGGATTGTTGTTATTGTTGCTGTTGTTGTTATTATTGTTCTGGTTGTCATCTTTCTTGCTGTCATCCGGTTTCTTAACCAGAGCTGCTTTTGCATCATTGACTGCTTTCAGTGCTGCCTGAATCTTCTCCACGGTTACATTCGGATCTTCCAGTACTTTTCTTGCATTTGCAATCGCTTTCTGAAGGTTTGCAACGGTTTCTGCTGTATATTCGCCCTGATTGATTGCTTCTGCACTGTCAATCGCACTGTTCAGATCGTTCATATTCTGACCCATTTCTGCATCATAAGTCAGTTTTGCATCTGCCCAGATTGCATGATCGTTGTAATCCGCCTCTCCTTTATCTACAATCAGACGCAGTTCCTTAATACCTGCCACATTGATATCTACCGGATAAGATTCTCCGTTTGAAATCACTTCATCCTTGCGGTACAGTTCTGTTCCATCTCCCATGATAATGAAGTTTACATTTGCTTTGTTTCCAATCGTCTGGTCTGCACTGATACCAATACGTGCTTTAAATCTGTTTGCACCTTTTCCAGCCAGATTGATCGCCAGTTCTGCGGAGGCATGCATAGCTACACCTTTTTCAAAGGTTACTTTTTCCTGATTATCATAAACAGCAAGTGCTGCACCACAACCGCAGGCATCTCGCGTATTTGAAAAATATCCGCCTTCATCAACCGTCCATTCCATATCTGATACATAGATCTGATCTGCTGCTTTCACATGGATGGTATAAGTTCTTTCAACACCAAATCCGGATGTTGCTTTTACAACTGCTGTTCCCGGAAGAGAAGTTGGCTGTGTGATCTCAACTTGAGTATCTGTTGTTCTCTTCAATACCTCTACCTGAGGAATGGTTCCTTCTTTGTATGTTCCTGTCAGAAGCGTACATTCATAATCGGTCTTACTTGCGTTAAAGTTATCAAGTTCCTGACCATTTACTTTAATGCCGCTCAACGGTTCACCCGCATTCAGGTCTTCATTGCTCTTTGTCATCATCTCATCATCTGTTGTCTGCTTTGTCAGAGGTGAAATGCTGAAGGTCTGTGTATAAGTCTTTCCTGCGGAAATGATGTATTTGCTCAGAGGAGCCGGACCGCAGCTTGCATTTCCAAGTCCGCGCTGCATCAGATCTACTGTCAGGATTGTATTTTCCTGTACAGGTACCTGATATGGATGGCGGAAGGATGCCAGATCCTCTGCTTTGTAGTGCAGTGCTCCGGATTCCATCTCGCTGTCGGAAGATACGAGGAGACCTGTGCCGTCTTCTGCTGTCAGTGCTGTCCATCTTACACCTGTGTGGTTTCCGTTTTCCTGAGGTTTTACATATTTTTTTTCAAACTGTTCGGTTACGGTGCTGTTGTATATACCAAGTTTTGCACCGGTGTTGCGGTCAACGTAGTTTGCCTGCGGACCGTTTCCGTAGTATGTCAGTTTTTCGTAATCTTTTGCAACTGTCATCTTCATACCGATTCTTGCAATATTTCCTGCAGAAGCACTCGGTGTAACCGTATTTGTTACTACGATCTCACCATTTCCATAGATCATGTAATCAATGCTGTTCGGTGTATTCACATCCCGGATGCTTCCGGATACATGAATGTTGACTACTTTGTCTTTCTTATCTACAGTGATGCCGTTTTCATCCAGAGTAAAGTTCTGTGCTGCATTCTTCATCGCTTCTGAGAAAGACGGGTCGTTGCTGACCGGTGCACGGTAGTAGTTCGGAACCGGTCCGTTCTCCAGCAGGGTCTTGCCGTCTACTTTGTAGCTTGTGATGTAACCCTGTGCTTTGTCGATCACGACTTCAAATGTTTTGCCGTTTGTTTTGGATGTCTTTCCGGTAACAGTGATCGCATCATCACTCTCTGCTACGTTTACTTTATCCATGTCAGCTGCACTGATCGTCGGCTGTGCTTTTTCCGGAGTGTAAGCAAGATCAAATTCTTCGAATGCGATCTCATCACCTGCGTGTCCGAAGTAATCGCCTGCCCATGTGGCATCTTCTTTGAGTGTTACGGAAAGGTTCAGTGTGTAGTCGGAACCTGCTGTCGCACTTACTTTCGGGAAGTTTGCCAGTGTTACGGTAGATTCTGCCTGCGGCGCAACGTTCTTCTGCGCATCCGTCAGGGTACCGCTTCCGATCACTTTGTTATCTTCTTTCAGTGTCCAGGAAACATTGTATTTGTCCAGGTTGGTGTTCAGGAACTCGTTTACAATACGTACTTTGCCGGTTGCTGCTTCGCCGTCATCGTAGAAAGAAACTTCCTGATGTACTTTTTTCACTTCGTACAGCTCTGCGGATGGGGTACGGTCTGCATTTAAGATACCGTTTGCACAGAAATCGTTATCGTTTACCGTTTCTCCCCAGTCCCCGCCGTATGCGAAGTAAGTGCCTTCCGGATAATCGGTGCTTTCTGCTTTCATGGAATCTGCACCAAAATCAATCGCATAGGATACGTTATCTTTTACGCTTTCAAGGCTTGTGCCGGTTGCTGTGATCTGGTCTGTAGTAAGTGCGCCTTTGATCACGGCTGCACGGTCGATATAACCATTAAATGCCCTTCCGCTTATATCAGCAGAAGCACCGACGGTAATATTCAGTGTATTGTCAGATGTATCGCAGGAATCCAGTGCTGTTCTTCTTGCTGCATTTCCAATCTGCTCACCGTCGTAATACAGTTTATATTCTGTTCCTGCATAAGTTGCTGTCAGGCGATGCCAATTGCCATCGGTAAAGTTCTCCGGAATATTTGCTGTCAACGTACCCGCATTGTAACCATCTACGAAAAATTCAAAGTTACCATCTTTGTTAATCTGCAGATTGTATCCTGCACTGTCTCCTCTGGAGATAAATGCCTGTGCAGACGGTGTAAAGTTTTCTGCCGGTTTTACCCATACATCCAGTGTGATACCGGTTGTACTGTTGGTTGCAAGTGCCGCACTGTCTGCTGCCACATAACCGCCTTTGATTGCTTTTGTATTGTTTTGTCCTTCTGCGACAGAACCTTCAAAGGTTGTTTCTTTCCTGGTATTCGGGTCTGTAATCTTATAAACAGTAGTATTTTCAATCTTTGTTGAAATGGACTGATCGATCCAATCCCAGATAAATCCGCCCTGCGCATTCGGATAGTTGCGGAAGATCTCCCAGTACTCTTTAAAGTTACCAAGAGCATTACCCATGGCGTGTGCATACTCAGACTGGATATAAGGCAGTTTGTTGTTCTTGCCTGTTACCTGGCTGAGAACAGAATCTACACCCCAGTACTGGCTGGAATAAATATCTACCATGGATTCTTCTCTCTTTCCTTTTGTATAGCGGTTGTCACGCTCGTATTTACGGATACGGGACGGGTCACGCTGCAGGATCCACTGGGAAGAGTTGTAGAAGCAGTAATTCTCGTCCATGTTATAAACCTGGTAAGTTGCCTCGTTACCGAGTGACCAGATGACTACAGATGGATGGTTCTTGTCACGCTCTACCATGTTCTGGGTACGGTCCATAACAGAAGTATTCCAGATCGGATAGCCGGACGGGATGTTGCTGCTGACTGCTCCGATATGTGACTCTGCATTGGTCTCGTCGCAGATGTAAATACCAAGCTCATCTGCCAGTCCGTACATGTATGGATTGTTCGGATAATGGCTGGTACGGATGGCATTGACGTTGAACTGTTTCATCATCTTCAGGTCGGTCGTGATATCTTCTCTGGAGATAGCTCTTCCGTCCTGGTCATCGGTCTCATGGCGGTTTGTACCACGGAACATGATCTTTTCACCGTTGATCTGTACCTGTTCCTGACCTGCATCGTTGATATCTGCTTTGCTGATCTCGCGGAATCCGACTCTCTGAACAGTCGTCTCAATGACATTGCCGTTTTCATCTTTTAACTGAACAAGAAGCATGTACAGGTTCGGTGTATCTGCAAACCATTTCTTCGGATTGGTTACTTGTTTGCTGCCGCTAAAGTTTTTTCCCTTGTCATCTGCTTTTGCTTCCACAGTTGTCTTTGCTTCCGGAACGGTCGCTTCGATCACCATCGGCTCGGACCATACTTTTGTCCGACCGTCAATCTCATACAAGTCAGCCGATACGGTATATTTCTTACCTGCTGCATCTGTATCACCGAGATTGCGGATATCTGCATCCAGCGTCAGGGTTGCATCTTTATAATTATTATCCAGATCTGTCTTTACAAACAGGTCACGCATCTCTACTTTTGCTTTGGAGTAAAGATTTACATCACGGAAAATACCGCTCATACGGATAAAGTCCTGGTTCTCCAGGTAACTTCCGGTGGACCAGCGGTAAACTTCTACTGCGATAGTATTTTCGCCTTTTTGCAGATAGCTTGTGATATTAAACTCGTCGGTCGTGTAACTGTCCTCACCATAGCCGACTCTGTGACCGTTTACATATAAATAGAATGCGGACTCTACACCTTCAAAGGATACGAAGACATCTCTTCCGTCCCAGTCAGAAGGAACGGTAAAGGTTCTCTTGTACTGGCCGACGCTGTTGTTTACGGTCGGTGCTGTAACGTTTTCACCCAGCGTAACCGTCTCGTAGTTCTGCCACGGATATCTCTGATTTACATAAATCGGTTTTTCGTATTTGAAATTGCCGTCTGCATCTTTGATCGTCTGGATTGAACTTGGAACTTTGATGTCATCCCAGGTGGACGTATCCCAGTTCTCCACATAATTCTTCGCATCTGCACCTTTGAGCGTTTTTTCACGGTCTGCCGGTTTCTGTGCAAACTTGAATTTCCAGGTACCGTTCAGGGATACTTTGTAAGCGGATTCTGAGTCATCCACATCCAGAACGGATTTTTCATTTGTCAAAGCTTTTTCTGCGGACTCATACGGTGTGAAATACGCATGTGCCGGCTCACGGTTCTCCTCCACTTTGTCGATCTGGTCGTACCATTCTTCTCCTGCAAAGCTGCTGTCTGCGGCATTTACCGGAAGTGTGAAGCTTCCGATACCGGTCAGAAGCTCTCCGCCGATCATGGCACCGGCCAGCACAACAGACAAAATTTTCTTTCTCAAATGCATGTACATTCCTCCTTTTTTGCATTCTTTCCTTTGTAACTGTTCCATTTTGTTACAGTTACGGTTTTTCTTTTCTTCCTCTCTTTTCGCAGGCTTTTTCAGAATATTCCTGAAATCTCTGCGAAAAATGAAGTCCCGCCATGCGGGACTTCCAGCACCCTTTCGGGATACATGTTAAATTTATTATAGTACGTTTTCGTGGTTTTGTCCATATTGACTCTGTTTTTTTTTATTATGTACATGGTTTTTAGTGATTTTGTACATATCTTTTGTCTGTTTCTTGGTAATTTTGCTTATTCGATGGTCAGGATATCAATAAAACCAGTTACCTCAACATCTGGTGTGGAGCCAGACAGGATGAATTTCTGCTGACGCGCAGCGATGTTGCGGAGGACTTCCGCTTCAATGCGGAAGGTCTCCAGCCATGCCACCTGCTTAACGCAGAATTTTATGCACAGAGCAATGCTTCCTTTTGTGTTGTCACCGGCAATTACCGCGTGGCAACCGATGAGACAGCCGATTTCTTTTTGCAGGCACAGCAGCGCTGTACTTTTGTGTGGGAAAAGACAAAAGAAGGACCGAGGATCCGCCATATGCATGTGTCAAATCCGATCGGCGAGATGAAGATGGACGGAAAAGAAGCCTTCCCGAATAAGATGGGAAAAATGGCCTATCGCTATATGATGAATGAAATCCAAAGGAGGACCTGTGCCAGCCGCATTTCCGCTTACGGTACGAATGGCTCCCTTACTTTTTTCGAACTGCCAAAGGTTCTGTTTATTTCCGCACTGGGCAAAGAATCCGTAGTCCAGACCGTAGACGGAAAAACTTTCGTAAAAAACAGCATCTCCGACCTGCAGAAACAAGCCGGAGATGCCCTGATCGCCATCCACCGCAGTTATCTGGTCAATCCAGAATTTATCCGCGATATCCGGCGATATACAATTACACTGGAAAACGGAACGGAACTGCCCGTTCCACAGAGAAAATATGATGATCTGCGTCAGAAACTGGCTACGCTTTATCAGACCGTTGAAAACTCTTAAGCATCCATATGCCGGTTGCAAACAACGCAACCGCCGCATACTGGATAATGCTAAGCCCTGCGATCAGCAGCACTCCTGTCTGATCCATCATAAATTCTGAAAGAAAGATACATCCTGCAAATCCAAAGCAAAAACGCCAGGTAAGCGATTTCTTCCGGAAATAAAAGATCAAAAGCATCACACACAATACTATCATGCAGAGAATTTCAAAAATCTGCGTCGGAAAGACCGGATAGCTGAACCCGGCACCGGTCTTTCCATCTACCTGGCATAGAAATGCAAATATACCATGATAAGGTTTTCCCATACAACAGCCATTGCACAGACAGGCGATCCGGTTAAAAATGTGCTGGAAAGCCAGAAAAACACAGAGAATATCCAGATACTCCAGCCATTCTTTTTTCTTTTCTCTGAAAATCAGACGATACAGCAGAGGAAATACCCACATAGTAAAAAGTACACGCCCGATAAAGTGATTTCCATTTGGCTTTGTAATAATTGAAACCAGATTCCACTCTTCCCCGTAAGAAAGTCCGCGTACCAGCCTTCCGGCAAACATTCCAGCCTGTAAAATGACAAGCGAAAGCAGATAAACGGCTGTCGTTTTTTTCCATGATCTGCTCTTATGATAATACAGTGCGATCAGAAGAATACTGCCAAGTACACTTCCAAGGTTGATAAAAAAATCATAACTCTCTATCCCGCCAATATACTCCAGCATAAGCCTTTCCCCTTCCTTTGTGTTTTTCTCTTTCCTTTTCTATTTTCTCTTTATTCTTCCTCGTCAAACTTTTGCATTTTTCTGCGGTTGATGGCATCGTAAATACACGGGACAACAAACAGTGTCAGCAAGGTTCCATATGTCAGTCCGCCAATCACCACGATTGCCATCGGCTGTACCATATCAGCTCCCATGCCAGCTCCAACTGCCATACTGAACAGTCCGAAAACAGTTGTCATCGCAGTCATAACAACCGGACGGAGTCTTGTTCTTCCTGCTTCCACAAGCGCCTGATGTTTTTCCATTCCCTCAATACGAAGCTGATTCGTATAATCAACCAGAACGATACCATTGTTTACAATGATGCCGCACAACATGACAAAACCAATCATCGCAATGACGCTGACCGGATTTCCGGTCAGGAAAAGTCCGAAAAATCCTCCGGTAAATGCCAGTGGAACTGTAAACATAACGATAAATGGCGAGAGCAGTGACTGGAACTGTGCCACCATGATCAGATACATAAATACCAGCGCCAGCAAAAGCATCAGTCCCACCTGCTGCATTGCTTCGTTGATCGTCTCATCTTCTCCGGACATATGCATTTCACATCCAACCGGAAGCTGATAACCATCCAGTTTTTTCTGTACGTCAGAAGATACCAGACCGATGTTATACCCATCATCCAGGGATGCGCTTACTGTAATATATCTTTTCTGATTTTTTCGATTGATCGATGAAAAACCTTCTGCATCTTTAAATTCTACCAGTTTGCTGATCGGCACTTCCACTTCTTTTCCATCTGCATCCATTCCGGTGATATTCAGCTTTTTGATCCTTTCTCGTGTCAGAGATTCATCCCGGTCATCGATAACTGTCACATCATAATCTTTCTCGTCCGTATTTAATGTAGTGCTGCTTCCGGCTTCTGAAAGTTTCCCCTGCAAAAACTGATAAACCTGTGCTGTGGTCAGATTATATTTCGTTGCCTTTTTCTTATTGACCCGAAGGCGAAGTTCGGTTGTTTTTTCTTCAATGCCATCGGAAACATCTATGGTTCCTGGAACCTGTCTGACCAGTTCTGCCACTTCTCCTGCTGCCTGTTTCAGTTTATCCAGGTCGCGCCCCTGAATCTCCACGGAAATACCGCTTCCGCCAAGCGCTGACATATCCATCGTACTTGCACTGACGGAAACTTCGCAGTCCATATCTGTCGTCTGATCTTTGATCTCTTTTGCAATCTCTTCGTTGCTCTGCTTTTTCTTTTCATCTAACAGGATATAAACGGATGTCTGTGTAGTCGATGCATCGCCACCCATTCCCATCATACTCATGCTGCCGGAGCCTGCCATCGCTCCAACGTCACTGACTCCTTTTACCGCACGGATTTTCTCTATGACAAGATCTGTAAGCTTTGCTGTATCTTCCAGTGTAGAGCCTTCCGGTGCTATAACCGTAGCCGTCATCTGTGTACTGTCCATATCTGACATAAACGCGGTACCGCGACTTACAGACAATACAGCACTGAGTACCAGAAGCAGGGCGGAAACCAGGATCACCAGCCATTTTTTATAAAGCAGTTTATCCAGAAGCGCAGCATAGCCATTCTGGATTTTTTCAAACCAGCGGGATGGTTTTGCCGGTGTTTTTTTCAGAAGCCCGGCTCCCATCATCGGCACCAGCGTCAGTGCTACAACAAGGCTGGCAAGCAGTGAATACGCGATCGTCAGTCCCATATCCACAAACAACTGTCTTGTAATGCCCTCCGTAAAAACAATCGGTGCAAATACACAGACCGTGGTCAGTGTGGATGCTGCGATCGCACCTGAAACCTGTTTTGCTCCTTCGATGGCAGCTTTTCTTGGCGGCACACCAATGCTTCGCATACGGTAAATATTCTCGATCACGACAATCGAATTATCCACCAGCATCCCAACACCAAGTGCCAGTCCGGACAGGGAAATAATATTCAACGTCACACCTGAAAAATACATCAGCACGATCGCTGTCATAATACTGATCGGAATCGAAAATGCAATGACAATCGTCGGACGAATGCTCTTTAAGAACAGCAGCAGAACGAGGATCGCCAGCACTGCTCCGGAAAGCATATTATTGATGACGGAATTTACCACCATATCAATGTAAATCCCCTGATCCATCAGCATAACAACATGAAAGTTTTCCAGTTCTTCTTCCAGTTGTGTAAATTTTGTTTTGATCCTCCCGGAAACTTCTCCGGTCGAATAACCAGACTGTTTCTGCATCGTAAACATAATACCTGCATTTCCGTTGATCTTTGCATAGACTTCGCTGCTGTTGTCCGTCACAACCACATCTGCTACATCGGAAAGTTTTACTGGTTTTAAACCATCGATATGCATATCCATCAGAACCAGATCTTCCATATCTTCTGTATCCGAAAATTCATCCCCGACACGCACCAGATAATCAATACCATCCTCCGTAACATAACCTGCCGGCATGGAAAAATTCTGCGCTTTTAAAATATTGCGGATGGTATCGGCTGTAATGATCTTGTCCGCATCCGCATTTTCATAGGCACTGTCTTTCTGATCTGCAAGCTGTGTTTTCGCTGACTCGATCTGTGTCTCACCCATATCGATCTTTGCTTTGTTTGATGCAATTTCAATCGTTGCAGAAATCTTCTGTGCATTGAGCTGTGCCAGTGCCGCTGTGACCGTCAGTTTTCCGGAGGCAATCTGTGCTTTGGCACTTTCAAGCTGTGTCTTTGCTTTCTGAAGCTGCTCTTTTCCGGAGGCGATCTGTTTTTTCGCTTCTGCGATCTTCTTTTTCCCTGCGGTAAGCTCTTTCTGTTTTGCTGCACTGTCATCCACGGTTTTCTGCAAGGTCGATACATTCTGCTCCAGTGTCACCTTCTGTGCGATCAGTTCTGTTTTCTTATTGTCGATTGCTTTCTTGATCGCATCCACACTTCCATCTGCGGAAATACCCATACCGGAAAGTGTCGCTTTTAAAGTGGAAAGTCCTGCTTCTGCCTGCGCCTGTGCTGCCTTTGCCGCTGCAAACTGGCTCTGAAGCTGCGTCAGTTTCTGCGTGTAAGCAGCCTTTTCTTCCTCTGTCAACTGCGCGATCTGATCTTCTGGCAAAGTTGCCTCTTTTACTGCCGCTTCCAGTGCATCTGCTGCCGCTTTTGCTTCTTCTGCTGCATTTTTTCCGTCCGATGCATCCGCTCCCAGATATGCCTGCTCCACCTGGGAAGGCAGGGCATCCAGTGCTTTGATACTCTCTTCCAACTGCTGCAGACCTGCTTTTGCCTGTTTTAACTGCTCCGGAAGTGCATCTAACTGTTTCTGTGCCGCATCCAGTTCTTTTTCCTGGCTTTCCAGTGATTTTTCCTGCGTTTTTATCTCGGAAAGCTGTTTTTCCACTTCTGAAAGCTTACTGTCAAGCTGCATTTCATTTTTAATGATCTCGGACTGCCCCTGTGAGAGCTGCCCTTCTGCCTGCGAAGTGGCATCTGCAAGCTGCTGCTGACCATCCTCCAGAGCCTGTTTTCCTTTTGCAAGTTCGGACTCCTGTTCTTTGATCTCATCCTCCGCATCTGCAAATTTACCGTCCAGAGCATCCTGGATCTTCTTATTTAATGCATCAATCTTTTCCTGTCGCAGCACGACCCCGACTTTTTCCTCCACATCGCCGCTTGTGCTTACAGACGCAACGCCTTCCAGACTTTCAAGTTCCGGTGTCACCTTATCTGCCACAAAATCCGTCAGTTCTGCCCTTGACATATCTCCGGCTTCCACTGCTGCCACCATGACCGGCATCATATCCGGATTCAGTTTCATGATGACCGGGTTGCCGACTTCATCCGGCCAGTATGCCGCAATCTGATCAAGGCTTTCCCTCATTTCGATCGTTACAGAATCCATATTGGTGCTCTGTGCAAATTCCAGCACTACCATCGAAACATTTTCACTGGAAACCGACTGGATTTCCTCAATATTACTGATGGTTGCCATCGCCTGCTCTACCGGTTTCGTAACTGCCGTTTCCACTTCTTCCGGACTTGCTCCACCATAGGTGGTGTACACAACTGCATACGGCAATGTCATTTCCGGCAGAAGATCGGTCGTCATATGCGTAAACGATACGATTCCAAGAATGATGACCAGCACCACCGCCACAACGACCGTGTACGGCTTTTTAACACTCTGACTTGAAAGCATTTTTTCTTTTTCCTCCTGTCGTCTACTTCATGAGCAAAACTATTTTTATAACCTTATTCTCATCCCTATTATACAAACCATACTGTTTTTTTCAACTTCTTTTTACCCATACCTTTTTACCCCCCTGTCCTTTTGGTAGTGTCAAATACTACCTGTTTTTTTGTCTCAAAATCCTATTTAAACCTTGAT
>CAJMMS010000045.1 GCA_905214675.1 uncultured bacterium | reverse complement strand
ATTTTAAATGTGGAAAAAGCAAGCATCGACAAGGTTCTGGCAAATGCGGAGATCAAAACCATGATCAATGCATTTGGCTGCGGATTTTCCGAAGGGTATGGAAATGATTTTGATATTACGAAGCTTCGCTATGACAAGATCGTGATCATGGCGGATGCCGATGTGGACGGAGCACATATTTCCACGCTGCTTCTGACGCTGTTCTACCGGTTTATGCCGGATCTGATCTATGAGGGACATGTGTATATTGCGATGCCGCCGCTTTACAAGGCGATGCCATCCAAAGGTAAGGAAGAGTATCTGTACGATGACAAGGCTCTGGAGCGTTACCGCAGGACACACAAAGGCAGCTTTACTTTGCAGCGCTACAAAGGTCTTGGTGAGATGGATGCCGAACAGCTCTGGGAAACAACGCTGAATCCGGAAACGCGTATTCTCAAACGGGTGGAGATCGAGGATGCACGTATGGCTTCGGATGTGACGGAAATGCTGATGGGAAGTGATGTTCCGCCAAGAAAAGCATTTATTTATGAGCATGCACAGGATGCAGAACTGGATATCTAAGCGAGAGAAGAAAGGGAAACGTGATGGACAGAGAACAGGAACAGATCATCCGGACAGAGTATTCGGAACTGATGCAGAAATCTTATATTGACTATGCAATGAGCGTGATTGTCTCAAGGGCACTTCCGGATGTGCGTGACGGATTAAAGCCGGTACAGCGGCGAACACTTTATGATATGTATGAACTGGGTATCCGCTATGACCGCCCATATCGTAAATGTGCCCGTATCGTTGGTGATACGATGGGTAAATATCATCCACATGGAGACAGCTCGATCTATGAAGCGCTGGTCGTGATGGCACAGGATTTCAAAAAAGGTCTGCCGCTGGTAGATGGCCATGGAAACTTTGGTTCGATTGAAGGAGACGGCGCGGCTGCCATGCGATATACGGAAGCGCGTCTGCAGAAGGTTACACAGGATGCATTTCTTGCGGATCTGGATAAAGATGTGGTTGATTTTGGACCAAACTTTGATGAAACAGAAAAAGAGCCGCAGGTGCTTCCGGTACGTCTGCCGAATCTTCTGGTAAATGGATCGGAAGGCATTGCAGTTGGCATGGTGACCAGCACACCGCCGCACAATTTAGGAGAAGTGATCGATGCCGTCAAAGCAACGATCCTGAATAACAAGATCACAACAGAAGAACTGATGCAGTATATCCAGGGACCGGATTTCCCGACCGGCGGTATCGTCATCAATAAAGACGAACTGCTTTCCATTTATGAGAGCGGAAGCGGCAAGATCCGTCTGCGCGGCCGCGTGGAGGTCGAGAAACTCAAAGGTGGAAAAGAGCGCATTGTGATCACGGAGATTCCGTATACGATGATGGGTGCGAACATTGGCAAGTTTTTAAATGACATCGCGAATCTGGTGGAAAATAAGACGACAACGGACATCGTAGATATTTCCAACCAGTCCTCAAAAGACGGCATCCGTATCGTACTGGAACTTAAGAAAAATGCAGATGCACAGAATATTATCAATATGCTCTATAAAAAGACCAGACTGGAGGACACGTTTGGTGTCAATATGCTGGCTGTGGCAGATGGAAAGCCGGAAACACTGGGATTAAAGGCAATCATCGGGCATCATATTGATTTTCAGTTTGAACTGGCAACCAGAAAATACAAAAACCTGCTTGCAAAAGAAAGGGCAAAACAGGAAATCCAGGAAGGTCTGATCAAAGCCTGCGATGTGATCGACCTGATCATTGAGATTCTGCGCGGAAGCAAGAGCCGCGACCAGGTAAAAAAATGTCTGGTGGAGGGCATTACAGAAGGAATCCGTTTCCGCAGCAAAACATCCGAAAAAGCGGCAGCAAAGCTGCATTTTACGGAGAACCAGGCAAATGCGATCCTGGATATGCGCCTCTATAAGCTGATCGGTCTGGAAATCGAGGCACTGGAAGCAGAACACGCACAGACGTTGAAAAATATCGCGACCTATGAGGATATTCTGACGAACTACCGTTCGATGGCAAAAGTGATCATAAAGGATCTGGACCGTCTGAAAAAAGAATATGCCGTTCCAAGAAAAACATCGATTGAAAATGCAAAAGCGGCAGTTTTTGAGGAAAAGAAGATGGAAGAAGCAGAGGTCGTTGTGCTGATCGACCGGTTTGGTTATACAAGAAGCGTGGACTGTTCCGTCTATGAGAGGAACAAAGAGTCGGCAGACGCAGAGAGTCGTTTTATCATACATTGCCTGAATACCGACAAACTGTGCATTTTTACAGATGCCGGAAAGATGCATCTGCTCAAAGTCGCAGATCTTCCATATGGACGTTTCCGGGATAAAGGAACGCCGATCGACAACCTCTGTAATTATGCAAGTGCGGAAGAAGAAATCCTGCGTATCGAAGGACTGAACACGATCAGAGGAAAACAGCTTCTCTTTGCGACAGGGCAGGCAATGCTCAAAAAAGTAGAAGGAAGCGAATTTGACGTATCCAAACGTACCATTGCAGCGACAAAACTTGGCGAAGATGACAAACTTATCGGTGTCTATCCGATCGGGGAGGAAGAGCAGATCGTGCTGCAGAGCACAGACGGTTATTTTCTGCGGTTCCTGCTGGAAGAAGTGCCGGTGAAAAAGAAAGCGGCGATCGGTGTACGCGGTATGAAGATGAATGCAAAAGATCATCTGCAGCAGGTACATCTGCTGACTCCCAATGGAGATGATATAGCTTATTATAAAGAAAAAGAAGTACATCTGAACCGCCTGCGGATCAGTAAGCGCGATGCAAAAGCAGTCAAGACAAGAGTGTAGGAAAACTGCATAAAAAACCTTGAGATATGCACAGAAATTTGTTATAATTTCTGTGCATGTTCTTGTCTTGGTAGATATATTTGAAAAAGTTCCCGGTGTCGGAGCTTACAGCAACATCGAATCTGGCAGAACAAATAAAACAGAGGAGTTTTATAAGAGAGGAGAAGAAACATGAAGAAAAAGAACAACAAGTGGCTTTCGGCTACACTTGCAGCGTGTATGGTACTTGGCTCCGTACCGGCATATTCGTATTCGTGGCCGGTGCTGGCAGCGGAGTCGGCAGTACAGGAAGCGGTGGAAGATGGAAAGATCGATACGTCTGTGAAAGGATTACAGACACTGCGCTACGCTACCGGCACGGAAATAACATCGGCAACAGAGAAAAGTGAAAAAGTGAGCGACTTCTTTGCAGGAACAAAGGCAATGAAATGGTCTGTTGATTTTAAAACAAATGCAACTGGACTCGAATCCTTACTTGGTCTGGCTACAGGTAGTGAATATTATGCCATTTATGTAAAAGCAGGTGTTGTTGCATTTGAAGCCGGAAAAAATAAAGTAATCGCAAAGACAACAAATACTTATAACGATGGAGCATGGCATACAGCAGAATTAGAAATCGACGATGCAGGAAAAGTCACACTTCGCATTTATGCGATTGATGAAAGCGGAAATAAGACGCTCTCAGATACTGTTGAAGGGAGCACAGCCGCTCCATCGAACTTTATTGCATCTTGGGCAACACCGACAAACTTCACGATTGGCGGTATGGCAGGATATAATTTTTCATCAGGATGGGTTCTGAAAGGTGCAAGTATTAAAAATGTTGTACTGACAAAAGCGGTGGAAGCATCTGAGACTCCGACTATACCAGCAGTTTCTGACGGACAGATTGACAGCAGCGTAGAAGGATATGAGACGGTACGTTATTATACGAATACAGAGACAGAAGTTACTTCTGCCCAGAGAAAAGATGAAAGACTGTCAGATTTCTTTTATGGAACAAATTCCATGAAGTGGTCTGTTGACTTTAAAACATCGAAAAGTAGATTGCAGGCATTGCTGTCATTGGATACAAGTGATAAATATTATGCGTTGTATATCAAAGACGGACAGGTCAAATTTGAAGTAAGAGGCGGACAGGTTGTAGCGTCATCAAAAACAAGTTATGCTGATGGAAACTGGCATACGGCTGTTCTGGAAATCAGAAAAAATGGAAAGACAACGATAACGGTTGACGGAACAGATACGGTATCAGCAGACACAACAGCAGATATGTGCATCGGAAGCTGGGAACCGACAGCGTTTAATATCGGTGGTGCAGAAGGATACAGCAGTCCATCCGGATGGGTATTCAGCGGAAGTATGCGGAACATTGTCCTGACAAAAACGAAAACAGTTAGTCAGACACCGGTTTACGAAATAGCGAATCCTGCCGGAGAAGTTTCTACCGGTATCAGCGAGGCACTGAGTACCGGAGCGGTGGACATTACCTATCGTCTGAAAGAGAATGGAACCGAAAAAGCAGATCTTATGACATTTGCAGATGGCAGCAAGCTCTATATTGATCCGGCTGCGAAAAAAGCAGGACTGCGTATAAATGATACAATAACAGAATTTACGGTTGCAAATTCTGCACTGGATACCAGAAAATGGCATACACTGTCTCTGCTTAGAAAAGCAGACGGAAAAGCGGAACTTTTTGTTGATGGTGTATCAGCAGGTTCGGCAGAATTTTCTGCAAACCTCAATGTTTCAAAAATAACCTTTGCAGATGGAATTTATTGTTCAAAAGCGGAAATTTATGATAAGGAACCGGGAGAAAATCAGCTTGGCGAATTGCATGCAGCAACAAATTCCTCCATTTATCCGAATGAGAAAGAAAAATTAAGCGGTTATTATAAAACAGAAAACCGTGAACTGTTCAACAGTGGTTATGACGGCTCGGCAGCATACCGTATTCCGGCGATCGTTACTTCCAAAAAAACAGGAACAGTCTTTGCATCCATTGACAAGAGATGGAATGGTGGAGCTGATGTTGGTGTTATCGACAGTGTTATCAGAAGAAGTAAAGATAATGGAGAAACCTGGGGAGCACTGCAGCCGGTTATCGACCTGTCCGATTCTTATGGATATACAGTAGATCCTGCTCTGGCGGTAGATAATGATGAGAACAGCGAACATTATGGCCGTGTTTATATGCTGGTTGATATGTTCCCTTCAAATATCGGATTTGCGTCTGCAACACAGGGCAATGGATACAAAGAGGTGAACGGGCAGAAATATCAGGTTTTGACAGACAGTTCCAATGCAGAATACACAGTGCGTGAAAATGGTGTTGTATATGACAGCCAGGGCGCAAAGACAGCATATCAGGTTGAAGTGGAGGACAAACAGCCGTTTACAGCACGCGGTGAACTCTACAAAGATGGCAAACGAGTTGGAAACATCTATAAAAACAGTGAACTGAAGGTTCAGCAGACCTGCTATCTGTGGATGACATACAGCGATGACGATGGCGAGACATGGGCAAATCCAACAGATATCACACCGATGGTAAAAGCAGACTGGATGAAATTCTGCGGAACTGGTCCTGGCGCAGGTGTACAGTTGAAAAATGGAACGATCATGTTCCCGGTTTACTGTACAAACGGAAACGGCAAACAGTCCTCTTTCAATGTATATACTACGGATGGAGGAAAGACGTGGAACCGCGGCGGATCACCGAACAATGGCGGTGATATGCAGAATGCAACAAGTGAGCTGACAGAAAGCTGTATTATCACTTTGGATAACGGGCATCTGATGCAGTTCATGAGAAGCTACAATGGAGTTGTCACAACGGCAGTCAGTACAGACAATGGACTGACCTGGAGTGAAACGACGAAACACAGCGGCATTATAGATCCGTATTGTCAGATGTCAGCCGTACATTATGGAACACTGACAGATCCGGCAGATAACAAGCAGAAAGAAGCGATCATCTTCTCAAATCCGGCAGGCGGCGGAAGAAAGGGCGGTAAAGTCCGGATTGCATTTGTAAATGCAGATGACACACTGACATGGGCATATTCGAAACTGATCGAGGAGAATAAATATGTTTATTCTTCGCTGACAGTTATGCAGGATGGAAATATTGGACTGATTTATGAACAGGAAGCGTATGCGGCAATCGGTGCTGCGTTTACTTCTTTCAGTCCGCAGTATATCATGGACACCAATGTTTATGAAAATACACCGACTCCGACCAAGATCGCAGCAACACTTACCGATGCATCCGGAAAAACAGTTACAGAACTGAAGGAAGGTACGACGATTACAGCAGATGTAACCTTCTCACAGAATGTATTTGCAGCAGGAAATGTAACTTTGAATGTCCGCGTGGGAGATAAGGTAAGGGAAGCGCAGCTGGAAGGAAATACAACGGAAAATACGCTTCGTTTTGTATATGAGGTAACAGCAGAAGACACTGGTAAAGTGGTCGTTACCGGCGAGGTAAATACAAAAGACAACGGTGTGGCAGAAACGGTCTACAATGTATCTTTGAGCAGTAAACCGATTACCACAAAAGATGTCACGGTTGGAAGCATTGCGTCTGCGTCAGAAACCACCTTTGCAGAATTGCCGGTAACAGGCATGACAGCAACAGCAGGAAGTCAGTATGCAGAAAGTGGAAATGAAGGACCGGCATCCAATGTGCTGGATAATAATCTGAATACACACTGGCATTCAAAATATAATGAAGATAATGCAAGCAATGGCGGAAGACCAAAACACTGGATCACCATCAATCTGGGCGGAACGTATCTGATTGACAGTCTGAAATATACACCAAGAACAGGCGGCCTGAATGGAACGATAACAGAATATCAGATTGAAGTAAGTACGGATGGAACAAACTTTACTCCGGTGGCAACAGGAAACTGGGAGAAAAATGCGGATGTTAAGACGGCATATTTTGGCGGAGCAGTAAAGGCAACTCATGTAAAATTACGTGCTATTGATACCAAGGACGAGTGGGCAACAGCAGCAGAAATCCGTGTGACAGGAACAAATGATCTGACAGCAGCGGTAGATAAGACGAATGTTTTTGCAGTTCTGGCAGAATATGATGCATATGCGGAGAATACAGAGTTTACTGCGCTTGCAGATGCAGTCAAAGAGGCAAAAGCAGCAGCCGGTAAACCGAATGCAACAGCAGATGAAATCAAAACAGCAGCAGATAAAGTAAATGCTGCAGTAGAAGCTGCCGGAACTTTGGCAAAAACAAATCTGACAGGAAAAATTCAGGAAGGCGCAGAAAAAGTTCAGGAAAATTATACGCTTTCTTCCTGGGTAGCTTATGCAGAAGCTCTGGAAACAGCAAAAGCAGTCAATGATAGCAGTACAAAAGCAGAAATCCTGAAAGCATACACTTCTCTTGCAAAAGCAGAAGCAAATCTGGTTCGAAGAAGCGGAAAAACAGAAGAGATTACCTGCGACTGTGCCCTGGGTGAGATCACAGGTGTACAGGACCAGACGGTTGCACTTGACGTAGCTGACAGCCAGAGTGTAAAACTTCATCCGACAGCAACGGTTACACCTTGCAGAGTAGACGGACATAACGGAACAGTTGTATATACTTATGCAGTGAAATCCGCAGAAAATACCGGTGCAGTAGTAACTGAAGACGGAACGGTAACTGTAAAAGAAGCTGGTACAGCAGTGATTACCATAACCGCCACCCTGTCACGCGAAGGTGAAGAATCCATCGTTAAGACAAAAGACGTAACCCTGACTGTTACCAGCAACAAAGCAAGTGCAGCAGAAAAGGATGGCCTGAAAAATGCGGTAGACAGCGTGGCAGATCAGATCAAAGATAAAGATAAGTATACAGCAGAAAGCTATCAGAAACTGAAAGATGCGGTAGATGCAGCAAACAAACTGATCAGCAGCGGAAGTGCTTCCAAACAGGCGATTGCAGATGCGAAACAGGCGATCGCAGATGCAAAAGGCAAGCTGGTATTAAAGGCTGAGACACCGAAACCGGCAGAAGAAGTGAAGCTGGATGCTCCGGCTGTAAAAGCAGTAAAAGCGAAAGCAGCAAAAGGCGGTGTAACCGTAACCGTAACGGTTGAGCCGGTCAAAGATGCAGCATCTTATGATGTATACCGTGTGGTAAAAGGCAAAGCATCCAAAGTTGGTACAACAGCAGCAGGAAAGACTGCCGTAACAGATAAGAAAGCAGTCAGAGGTGCATCCTACTATGCAGTAGCAGTATCCGCAGATGGCAAGACGGTCAGCAAAGCAGGTGCAGCTGTAGCGGTGAAACTTGCAAAAGCTCCGAAGATCAAGAAGGCAACTGCCGGATCAAGAAATGCAAAACTGACCTGGAAGAAAGCCAAAGGCACAAAAGTAGTGGTTTACCGTTCTACCAAGAAGAACAGCGGTTATAAGAAAGTGGCAACCTCCAGAAAGGGTGCAGCATCTCTTGTAAACAAGAAACTGAAAGCTGGTAAGACTTACTACTACAAGATTGCAACCGTAAAAGGTAAGACAGTCAGCGCAATGAGTAAAGCAAAAAGAGTTAAGATCAAAAAATAAGTACTTTTTAGTACTCCTTTCGAATTTTTATAAATTCGCATTCAATGATGTTGGGGTCAAAAGTCCCCGGCGTCATTCAATTAAATAATCAAAAATTTTCATCAAAGCCTTGCTTTTTTACATAGAGAGTGCTATAATCGGGGTGATGATAGGAAATTACTAGAGTATGAGTGGGCGTTTCGTCCACTCATTCTTGTTGTACAAGAGGAAAGGGTGACGCGAATGACGAGAAGAGAGACTTATGAAGCAAAGACAGAAGAACTCCTGCAGCCGCTGGTGGATGCACACGGGTTTGAACTGGTCGATGTAGAGTACGTAAAAGAGGCGGGAAACTGGTATCTGCGTGCATACATTGATAAACCTGGCGGGATCGCTGTAGATGACTGCGAGGTGATCAGCAGAGCTTTAAGCGACAAGCTGGACGAAGAGGATTATATCGAAGATTCCTATATTCTGGAGGTAAGTTCACCTGGACTTGGCCGTCCTCTGAAAAAGGAAAAAGATTTCCAGAGAAGCATCGGCAAAGAGATTGAGGTCCGTACATTCCGCGCCATTGATAAACAGAAAGAATTTACAGGTATATTAAAAGAATTTGATAAAGACAGTTTCACGATTGTGATGGAAGACAACGAAATGACGTTTCAGCGTTCCGAGACCGCTCTTGTAAGGCTGGCGTTCGATTTTTAAAGTGTAGGAGGATAAAAGAAAATGAATAGCGAGTTGTTGGAAGCATTAAATGTACTGGAAAAAGAGAAAAATATCAGCAAGGATACCCTTCTGGAAGCAATCGAGCAGTCTCTGCTCCAGGCTTGTAAGAATCATTTTGGAAAAGCGGACAATGTAAAAGTATTTATAGATCCGGTGACCTGTGAATTTAATGTACATGCAGAAAAGACAGTAGTAGAAAAAGTAGAAGATCCGATCATGGAGATCAGCCTGGAGAATGCCAAACAGTTAAACTCCAAATATGAACTGGGTGATGTGGTAAATGTAGAGATCAAATCCAAAGAATTTGGACGTATCGCTACGATGAATGCAAAGAATGTCATTCTTCAGAAAATCCGTGAAGAGGAAAGAAAAGTTCTGTATGATGAGTACTATCAGAAAGAAAAGGATGTCGTTACCGGTATCGTTCAGCGTTATATTGGCAGAAATGTCAGCGTAAACCTTGGAAAAGTTGATGCCATCCTCAGTGAAAACGAGATGGTAAAAGGCGAAGTATTCCGTCCGACTGAGCGTATCAAAGTGTATGTGCTGGAAGTAAAGGATACACCAAAAGGACCAAAGATCCTGGTATCCCGTACACATCCGGAACTGGTAAAACGTCTGTTTGAATCTGAAGTTACCGAGGTAAAAGACGGAACAGTAGAGATCAAAAGCATCGCAAGAGAAGCCGGAAGCAGAACGAAGATGGCGGTATGGTCAAACAATCCCGATGTAGATCCGGTTGGCGCATGTGTTGGTATGAATGGTGCGCGTGTCAATACAATCGTAGAGGAACTGCGTGGTGAGAAGATTGACATCATCAACTGGGATGAGAATGCAGCAATCCTGATCGAGAATGCATTAAGCCCGGCAAAAGTGATTTCTGTTATTGCAGATGATGATGAAAAGACAGCAAAAGTCATCGTTCCGGATTACCAGTTATCTCTGGCGATCGGAAAAGAAGGACAGAATGCAAGACTGGCAGCAAAACTGACCGGATTCAAAATCGATATCAAGAGTGAGACCCAGGTAAGAGAGTCCGGAGAACTGGAAGAATATCTGATGCAGGAAGATTATGAAGAACCGGCAGAAGAACTGGACGATAGCGATACTTTCGATTATGAAGAAGCATACGAAGAAACTTCCGGAAAAGAAGACGAAGCAATTTTGACCGAGGATGATATGCAGGAGTAAAAGATGGGTCAGACAAAGAAAATCCCTATGCGTAAATGCGTAGGATGCCAGGAAATGAAAAGCAAACGGGAGATGATCCGCGTACTGAAAACAGAGAACGAAGGGATTCTTCTGGATGCGACAGGAAAGAAAAACGGCAGAGGGGCATATATTTGCAGATCTTCAGAATGTCTGGAAAAAGCGGTGAAAAACCACGGGATCGAGCGTTCTTTAAAGACCGGTATTGCACCGGAAATATATGACAGCCTGAAAAAGGAGATTGAAAAGATTGGGTCAGAATAGAGTGTTGTCTATGATAGGTCTTGCACAGAAAGCAGGCAAAACAGCCAGCGGAGAATTTTCTACGGAAAAGGCTGTAAAGACTGGTTGTGCATCCCTTGTCATTGTATCATGCGAATCTTCTGATAACACGAAAAAGAAATTTCAGAATATGTGTGAATACTATAAAGTGCCGTTGTATTTCTATGGAACAAAAGCTGAATTAGGTGCAGCAATGGGCAAGGAATTTCGTGCGTCTTTGGCAATTACAGATGCTGGACTTGCCGGTGCCGTTCGAAAACAGTTGCCGCAGGAAGATAACGGAGGTAGACGCGATGGCGAGAATCAGGATACATGAATTGGCCAAGAAACTTGGCAGAGAAAATAAAGAAATTTTAAACTATTTGACAGAAAAGGGCGTAAATGTCAAAAGCCCTATGAATTCATTAGAAGAGGAACAGGTGGCTATGGTAGAAGATAAATTCGGAAAGAAAGAAACGAAGCCGGAAGGAAAGACAGAAGCAGCAGAGGAAAAGAAAGCACCTGCAAAGAAGAAAAATATCACACAGGTATTTCATCCGCAGAACAGTCGTACCGGTATCGGACGCGGCGGAAGATCCCAGAACAGAGCCGATGGCGATTCCAGAAATCAGGGACAGGGACGCAGAAATGACGGAGCGAACCGTCAGGACGGAGCACCGGCGCAGAATCGTGACGGCCAGAACCGCGGTGGTCAGAACCGTGATGGAGTAAGAAGAGATGGTCAGAACGGCGGCGGACGTTTCCGTGACGGCGATTCCAGAAACCAGGGACAGGGACGCAGAAACGACGGCCAGAACCGCGGTGGTCAGAACCGTGATGGAGTAAGAAGAGACGGTCAGAACGGCGGCGGACGTTTCCGTGACGGCGATTCCAGAAACCAGGGACAGGGACGCAGAAATGACGGCCAGAACCGCAGTGGTCAGAACCGTGATGGAGTAAGAAGAGACGGTCAGAACGGTGGCGGACGTTTCCGTGACGGTGATTCCAGAAACCAGGGACAGGGACGCAGAAATGATGGCCAGAGACCTGCAGGTGGAAGAAGCCAGGGTAACCGCATGGGCGGTGGCTCCGTAGTTATGGAAAAACCGATCACAAAGGAATCCAGAAACAGAAATGACCGTGGCAGAAATGACCGCCAGGATAAAGTCGATAAATTTGAGAGCAAGAGCAACCGTTTAGGTCAGGGAGGTAAAAACAACTCCAAGAATAATAACGGCCGTGGTGGAAAGAATAATAAACAGCAGGTAAAACAGCCGACACCGCCGGTACAGGAGAAGAAGGAAGACGAGATCAGAACGATCACACTGCCAGAAACCATGACGATCAAGGAACTGGCAGACGCTATGAAGATCCAGGCATCTGCGATCATTAAAAAGCTCTTCCTGGAAGGTGTTATGGTAACGGTAAACCAGGAGATTGATTTCGAAAAAGCAGAAGAGATCGCACTGGAGTTCAACTGCATCGCAGAAAAAGAAGAAAAAGTGGATGTGATCGAAGAACTTCTTCATGAGGACGAGGAAGATGAGAGCACTATGGTTTCCAGACCGCCGGTTGTCTGCGTTATGGGACACGTTGACCATGGTAAAACTTCTCTGCTGGATGCGATCCGTAACACGCACGTGATCGCAAAAGAGGCAGGAGGTATCACCCAGCACATCGGTGCATATGTCGTTGATATCGACGGACAGAAGATCACATTTTTGGATACACCGGGACATGAGGCATTTACGGCGATGCGTATGCGAGGAGCAAATGCAACGGATATCGCAATCCTGGTAGTTGCTGCAGACGATGGAGTAATGCCGCAGACGGTAGAAGCAATCAACCATGCAAAAGCAGCCGGCACCGAGATCATTGTTGCGATCAACAAGATCGATAAGCCAAGTGCAAACATTGACCGTGTAAAACAGGAACTTTCCGAGTACGAACTGATTCCGGAAGACTGGGGCGGAAGTACGATCTTTGTTCCGGTATCTGCTCATACACACGAAGGAATCGATACCCTGCTGGAGATGATCCTTTTGACGGCAGAAGTTTCCGAACTGAAAGCAAACCCGAACCGTGCGGCAAGAGGTCTGATTATTGAGGCTGAACTGGATAAAGGAAAAGGTCCGGTTGCGACCGTTCTGGTTCAGAAAGGTACCCTGCATGTCGGCGATCCGGTAGCGTGTGGTTCCAGCTATGGTAAAGTCCGTGCGATGATGGATGATAAAGGAAGAAGGGTAAAAGAAGCAGGACCGTCTACTCCGGTAGAGATCCTTGGCCTTTCCGATGTACCAAACGCAGGAGAGATTTTTGTTGCATGCGAAAACGATAAAGAAGCAAGAAACTTTGCAGAAACCTTTGTAAGTGAAGGCAGAGAGCGGCTTCTGGAAGAGACCAAGTCCAGAATGTCCCTGGATGATCTGTTCTCACAGATCCAGGCAGGTGATCTGAAAGAACTGAACATCATTGTAAAAGCAGATGTACAGGGATCCGTAGAAGCTGTAAAACAAAGTCTTGTGAAACTTTCCAACGAAGAAGTGGTTGTTAAGATCATCCATGGCGGTGTCGGTGCGATCAACGAATCCGATGTCAGCCTGGCAAGCGCTTCCAATGCGATCATTATCGGATTTAATGTACGTCCGGATGCAACGGCAAAAGCAACCGCAGAACGTGAAGGTGTCGATGTAAGACTGTATCGTGTTATCTATGATGCCATTGCTGATGTAGAAGCAGCTATGAAGGGACTTCTGGATCCGGTATTTGAAGAAAAAGTGATCGGACACGCAGAAGTACGTCAGTTGTTCAAGGCTTCCGGTGTTGGAACCATTGCAGGTTCCTATGTGCTGGATGGTACCTTCCAGAGAGGATGCTCGGTACGTATTACACGTGAAGGTGAGCAGATCTTTGAAGGTGCACTGGCTTCCCTGAAACGTTTCAAAGATGATGTAAAAGAAGTAAGAGCCGGATACGAATGTGGTCTTGTATTTGAAAAATTCAATGACATACATGAGTTTGACCAGGTAGAAGCATATATTATGGTAGAAGTACCAAGATAGGAAAGCAGGTTTTGCCAGTATGAGAAAAAATAGTATTAAAAACACCC
>CAJMMS010000044.1 GCA_905214675.1 uncultured bacterium | reverse complement strand
TCCCGTAGAAGGTACTCGAACATGGCCGGTACTTAGCGACCGTATTCTGGTCGCTTACGTACCGCTGCCAATGTGAGGTAGCGAGAGCGTGCCTTCGGGGAATTCGTTCATTTGCACATGCTAAAACCTCCGTAAATTCTTATTTAACTGTTACTTTGCATTTTACTTTTTTCTTTCCTGACTTAACCGTAATAACTGCTTTTCCTTTTTTCTTAGCTGTAATGTGTCCCTTCGAATTTACGGAAACAATCTTAGAATTGCTGGATTTGTAAGTAATTTTTTCTGTACTGGTTAAAGGTGTGATGACAGGATGTAAAGTTAATTTCTGCTTTTTCTTTAATGTCAACTTCTTTGCAACACCGGAAATCTTCTTTGTTTTCACTGTCTTTTTCTGAACAGTTACAGTGATTGTTTTTTGAAAATTACTCTTTAAGGTAATCGTAATTTTGGCTTCTCCCGTCTTGTTTCCTGCAATAATGACAATGTCGCTTCCATCTGCTTTTCCCCATACCTGAGCTATTTCTTCATTGTCAGACTGCCAGGATACAATCGCATCTCCTTTTGCAAGTTTTGATATTTTTAATTTATCTGTTTTCTGTCCAATCTTAAGTACAATCTTAGACGCACTTACTGTCATACTCGGTCGAAGTTTACTTCCAACCTCTCTTTGCTCGCTTTGTCCACACACACTGCATGAACGTGACTGCTTTTCCGCTGAATCAATGTCTGCTTTACTAATAACTTTCCAAGGACTAAATTTGTGACCTGGTGCCACAATCTCTTCTGTTTTGGTTTCTCCGCATTTTGTACAGCTATACCGGATTTCCCCGGTATATTCACACCGTGCCCCGGACCATATCTCACCTTCATCCCAGCTATGTCCTGTCGCTTTGATTATACTTGGTTCCACAAGTACTTTTCCACAAATAGCACAATGACTCCCTTGCGTCCTTCCATCCGTATCACAAGTTGCTTCTATTCTTTCTTTTTCATCTAGTTCTTCTTCATGTTCATGAATTTCCTTTTTATAGTATATCTTCTTCACAGAAACCTCAGAACTTCCTTTAATGACATTCCAGTCTACCTTTGTTCCATTGTACAATATTTTAACCTTATCACTATCTTGAAATACATCCCACCCTATACTCCTCAAACTTTCCGGCAATTCTATACTGCTCAGACTGAAACAACTGGAAAATGCACTAGATCCTATGCTCGTTATTCCTTCCGGCAATTCTATACTGCTCAGACTGTAACAATCGAAAAATGTACTAGATCCTATGCTCGTTATTCCTTCCGGCAATTCTATACTGCTCAGACTTTTACAGTAGGAAAATGCACTAGATCCTATGCTCGTTATTCCTTCCGACAATTTTATACTGCTCAGACTGTCACAATCGGAAAATGTACTAGATCCTATGCTCGTTATTCCTTCCGGCAATTCTATACTGCTTAGACTGTAACAATCGTAAAATGCAGAATCTCCTATGCTCGTCAATCCTTTCGGCAATTTTATACTGCTCAGACTGTCACAATCGTAAAATATAGAATCTCCTATGCTCGTCATTCCTTCTGGCAATTCTATACTGCTCAGACTGTCACAAGATTGAAATGCAGAATTTCCTATGCTCGTCAATCCGTCAAAAAATTCTATACTGGTCAGACTGTCACAGTCGTAAAATGCACGATCTCCTACACTCGTGATTCCTTTCGGCAATTTTATACTGCTCAGACTTCTACATTCAGCAAATGTACTATCTTCTATACTTGTGATTCCTTCTGGCAGCTCTATACTTATCAGATTTACGTCACCAGCAAATGCACCCTCTCCTATACTCATGATTCCTTCTGGCAACTTTGCACTCGTCATTCTAACGCACTCGCTAAATGCACCATTTCCTATACTTGTGATTCCTTTTGGCAATTCCATACTTGCCAGTTTGCTACACTTATAAAACGCATGATCTCCTATGCTCGTGATTCCTTTTGGCAATTCTATGCTTGTCAGTTCACCACACGTTTCAAATATTCTATTTCCTATGCTTGTGATTCCTTCTTCTATAACAACTTTCTTTATGTTCTGGCATTCCAAGTGTTCAGAAAAAGTGTAATCCGAAATATCTCCTGTTCCTCTTATGGTCAGTGTTCCATCTTCAGTCAAATCCCAGGTAATCGTATCACCTATTGTCCCGCTTTCACTTATATTGTCAGCAGATTCTTTCGTCAAAGATCCTTCTTCTAATCTGTTTTCTTCAAAATACACTGTATTTTTTTCTTGCTCATTCGCAGATGCTTGTATCTTACCTGGGACTGTTAACATAAACATTGCTGTAAAAAGCAGCAGAATTCTTTTTTTCATCACTTTTCTCCTTCATCCAATATTGTGTTTTACACATTGCACCGCATGTTCATCTACCGTAGCTATTTTAATTATTTTCTATATATGTTCACTTTCTTTATCTTTTATTTTTTGTAAGAAATCCATAATATGTTCTTCCTCAATCACATACACCTCTTCCATATCCTTCCATCTAAATCCCACCCCTTTTTCAACTATACCATTATAATTCGACAATGCCTCCATAAAATCTATTCTTCGCAATGAATATATTTGTCTTCTAAGTTTATTTTGCCAGATAATATAAACTTTCTCAAATCCAAAATGCTTAATAGCATATTTATGTTCACTTTTTAAACGTCCGTCACAATTAAAAACAAGCCTTTTACCTTGTGCCGGTTTTATTGACCTTCCTAAGCAGGCTATACTTTCAAGATCTAAGTCTATCGCTTTTGCACACTCTCTAATATCCATAATTCTTTAACCCTCCTCTGAGAAATCTTATCTCTTCATATGTTTTCTTTTACCAGAATTATACACTAAACAATTTATTATTACAAGATTTATAAACATATCTTTAGATTTTTTCTGATTATCACAAGAATTTCCGTCGTATCAGCACCACTGCCACATCGTTTACATTTGTCCCGGTTGCTCCGGTGATGATCAGTCCTCCTGTCTTTTTCAGTGCATGGTAGGTATCATTCTCTTTCAGCACTTCATAGACATCAAGTCCTGCCTGTTGCATTTTTTCTTTTGTATTTTCATCGCAATAGCCACCGGCTGCATCGGTCGGTCCGTCAGTTCCGTCGCTTCCGACGCTGAAAATGGCAGTATTTCTGCATGCAGCCAGTCCTTCTGCCGCCGCAAGTGCCAGCTCCTGGTTGCGTCCGCCGAGTCCTTTTCCTGTCACGTGGACGATCGTCTCGCCTCCCGCAATAAAAGCAAGGCTTTTGTCTGTATTTTGATGTGTTTTTGCGATCGCTGCTAAAAATGCTCCTGCTTCTTTTGCCTCACACTGCAGGGCATCTGTGAGGATCATGCTTTCGTAGCCAAGTTTTTCGCAGGCTTCTTTTGCTGCCAGGCACAGATTTCTGACGCTTCCGGTGATCCTGGTTTCCACATTTGTTACTGCTTTTGGTGTTTTCATCTCCAGTAATGTTCTTGCCTTCTCGCTGAGTTTTAAGTGATATTTTTCAACGATTGCGATTGCATCGGATGCGGTCGAAGAGTCTGCATATGCCGGTCCTGATGCGATCATATCAAGCGGATCTCCGACGATATCGCTCAGTACAATCGCAAATATGGCTGCCGGTTCACAGAGTCCGGCAAATTTTCCGCCTTTGACTGCGGACAGTCTTTTCCGTATGGTGTTCATCTCCACAATATCTGCCCCGCATGCAAGCAGCTGCTTTGTTATATCCGATAATTCTTCTGTACTTATCAATGGTTTTTCAAAAAGGGCGGAGCCGCCTCCGGAAAGCAGAAATAATACCTGATCGTCTGCCTGCAATCCTTCTGTCAGCTCGATCACTTTCTGTGTGGCCGCAAAGGTATTTGTATCCGGAACCGGATGTCCTGCTTCAAAACATTCGATCCCCGGAATGTCTCCCTGAATATGTCCGTATTTCGTGATCACAATCCCTTTCTCAATCTGTCCATTCAGGATGTTTGCGGCTGCATTTGCCATCTGCCAGGCTGCTTTTCCAACCGCCACAAGGTAAAGTTTTCCTTTTACCGGTTTTCTGTTTTTCAGTGCCTGTTTCACTGCCTCATCCGGCAGTACTTTTGTGATCGCTTCTTTTATGATTTTATCTGCTTCTTCTCGTAGTGTCATATTATCCTCTCCCCATAAATTTGACTCAAACACACCTGTTTGTTGCCTGCTTCTTTTTAAGTCGAACGCATATGAGATCTGGCATGCAATTCTGGTCAACTCTGCTGACATTTACCTGACAGAATCGCTATAAAAAGTTTTCTTCAGCTAAGATACAAAAGCGACAGAGAAAGTTTCCTCTCCCTGCCGCATTCTTACCTTATTTATGCAAGCATCTCAGATCTGCTCCTGATACCTGCCGCATTGCTGGACGCTTATTCAAAAATATCTTCGCCAAAACGTACTTTTGCATACGCCTTGATTGCCTCTACGCATTTGTCAAATCCAAGTTTGCTGCTGTCCAGACACAGATCGTAATTTCTCGCATCATTCCAGGTGCGTCCGGTATAATAATGATAGAAATCACCTCGATACTTGTCTGTCTTTGCTATAAATTTCTCCATCTCTTTTTCCGTCATGGAGTTGCGCTCCATACCGCGTGCCAGGCAGTAATCCTGCGGTGCATGGATAAAGACGCTCATCACATCCGGGCGGTCTTTCAGTACAAAGTCTGCACAGCGTCCGATAAATACACAGGACTCTTTCTCTGCCAGTTCTTTGATCACTTTTGCCTGATAATTAAAGAGATTGTCTGCGGAGACAAATCCGCCATGATCCGGCTGGATCAGCCCGCCTTTGTAGATTCTTGTGGAATTTCCAAAGAGCGGATTATTGCGAAGTTTTTCATCTGCCTGATTGAACAGCTCTTCTTTGATTCCGCTGTCATCGGATGCCATACGCAGAATTTCTCTGTTATAACAGTTTACACCCAGATTTTCTGCCAGCATCTGACCGATGGTTTTTCCACCGCTTCCATACTGTCTTGCGATCGTAACGATCAGTTTTCCCATAGCACAAACCCCCTTTTATTCTCCAAGGTATGCTTTCTTGACAGACTCATCATTTAACAGCTTGTCTGCATCACCCTGTAAGATAATTTTGCCTGTTTCCAGGACATATGCTCTGTCTGCGATGGAGAGTGCTTTCTTTGCATTCTGCTCTACCAGAAGTACGGTCGTGCCGGCTGCACTGACTTTCTTGATAATTTCAAAAATCTCATTTACAAAAATCGGTGAAAGTCCCATAGACGGTTCATCCATAAGGATGATCTTCGGATGAGACATCAGTGCACGTCCCATTGCAAGCATCTGCTGTTCACCACCGGAAAGCGTACCTGCCATCTGGTTCTTACGTTCTTCCAGACGCGGGAAATGCTCATATACCATATCAAGTGTCTGCCTGATCTCGTCTTTGTCTTTTCGTGTATAAGCACCCATTTTCAGGTTCTGATAAACACTGAGTTGTGCAAATACGCGTCGTCCTTCCGGAACGTGTGCCATTCCCATAGAAACGATCTTGTGAGCCGGCACTTTTGTAATATCTTTTCCTTCGAAGAAAATATGGCCTGATTTCACTGGTGTCAGCCCTGTGACTGCATGAAGTGTTGTAGTCTTTCCGGCTCCGTTGGCACCGATCAGTGCGATGACTTCTCCCTGATTTACTTCAAAGGAAATTCCCTTGATCGCCTGAATCATACCGTAGTATACATTCAGATCTTTTACCTCAAGCATTGCCATAAGTCCATTTCCTCCTATTCTCCCAGATATGCTGTGATAACCTGCGGATCATTCAGTACTTCCGCAGTCGGTCCCTGTGCCAGTACTTTTCCGAAATTCAGTACGGTCAGCTCTTCACAGATACCGGAAACCAGTTTCATGTCGTGTTCGATCAAAAGGATTGTCATATTAAAATGATCACGCACAAAGCTGATCGTTTCCATCAGTTCTTTTGTCTCGTTCGGATTCATGCCGGCTGCCGGCTCATCCAGAAGCAGAAGCTTCGGATCAGTTGCAAGTGCTCTGGCGATCTCCAGTTTTCTCTGCTGTCCATATGGCAGGTTAGAAGCCAGATACTCGGCATCCTTCTCAAGGTCGAACACTTTCAAAAGCTCCATCGCACGTTCATTCATCTCTTTTTCCACCTTACGGTAATGCGGCAGACGCAGAATCCCTTCGAGCGTATTGTAGTGATGATGATTGTGCAGTCCTACTTTTACATTGTCCAGTACGGACATCTGTGAGAACAGGCGGATATTCTGGAAAGTACGGGCGATACCTGCTTTGTTGATATCAATGGTCTTCTTTCCAGTAATGTCCTGTCCATCTAATTTTACAATACCTTCATCCGGTTTGTAAACACCTGTCAGCAAGTTAAATATGGTTGTTTTTCCGGCACCGTTCGGTCCGATCAGGCCATAGAGCTGACCTTTCCCGATATTCATATCAAATTCGGATACGGCACGCAGTCCTCCGAATGAAATGCTCAGATTCTTTACCTCTAACATGTTCTCCATATTATTTCGCCTCCTTTGCTTCTTTTCTCTTTGCAAGCAGACGCTTCGGTGAATAACGTTCTCTCAGTTCGAGTGCTTTCGGGCTCCAGTTCAGAAGCATCATCACGATCAGGACAATTGCATAGATCAACATACGGTAATCATTCAGTCCGCGCAGAAGCTCCGGAAGCAGTGTCAGCACAACGGCTGCGATCATAGAACCTCTTGTACTTCCGATACCGCCAAGTACAACAAATACCAGGATCATGATCGACTGGTTATAACCAAAGTTTTTCGGCAATGCAGTCAGGGTAGCCAGGTTATGTGCATAGAGAACACCGGCAACTCCGGCAAGGGCGGCGGAAATGATAAATGCCATCAGTTTATATTTTGTAATATTGATACCGACAGATTCCGCTGCGATACGGTTGTCACGGATGGACATGATCGCACGTCCGTCTCTGGAATTGATCAGATGCAGTACGATGACCAGTGTGATCAGCACCAGGATCACGCCGATAGTAAATGTAGAATCATTTGGTGTTCCGGTGATTCCCTGCGGTCCGTTGATGATAACATCTCCCCCGTCCATGTTCAGCGACATGGCATCCTTCATGGAAAAATGAAAACCATTTGCATCTTTTCCGATAAAGAATACGTTGATCAGGTTCTTGATGATCTCACCAAATGCCAGGGTAACGATCGCCAGGTAGTCACCTTTCAGTCGCAGTACCGGGATTCCGATAATCAGTCCGAACAGAGCCGCAACAGCAGCTCCGATCAGCAGTGCCAGAAAGAAACGAAGTCCATCCGGCATCATTCCTGCGGTGCATTTTGAGAAGAATGCACTGGAGAATGCACCCACACACATAAATCCTGCATGTCCAAGGCTCAGCTCACCTAAAATACCTACAACCAGGTTCAGGGAAACAGCCAGGATCACATAAACGCAGAGCGGAACAAGAAGTCCTTTCATCAGACTGGACATCTGACCTCCTGCCAGCATTGCTTCTACGATGATATAAGCGAGGATGACGATTCCGTATGTGATCAGATTGTTTTTTGTCGTTTTGTTTAATTTTAATTTTTTCATCGCTGCCACCTACACTTTCTCCTGAATCTGCTTTCCAAGCAATCCGCTTGGTTTTACCAGAAGTACAACGATCAGAACTCCGAATACGATCGCATCTGCCATCTGAGAGGAAATATATGCTTTGCCGAGAATTTCAATAATACCAAGCAAAATACCTCCGATCAATGCTCCCGGAATCGATCCGATACCGCCAAATACAGCGGCTACGAATGCTTTGATACCAGGCATGGCTCCGGTGTACGGTGTCAGGGACGGATAAGCAGAACACAGCAGAACCGCTGCGATTGCTGCCAGTGCAGAACCGATCGCAAAGGTAAGGGCAATTGTTCCATTTACATTGATGCCCATAAGCTGTGCAGCACCCCGGTCTTCCGAAACTGCCAGCATTGCCTGACCTGCTTTTGTCTTGTTGATAAACAGGGTCAGACCGATCATGATGATCATGCATGCAAGAACGGTAACGATCGTCTCACCGGAGATCGTCAGTTTTCCGCCTGCCAGCACAGCTGCCGGAACTGTTACAACAGATGTAAAAGATTTTGTATCTGCACCGAACATCAAAAGTGCAAGGTTCTGAAGCAGATAACTGACACCGATCGCTGTGATCAGAACAGCCAGCGGTGAAGATGCATTTCGAAGCGGACGGTAAGCAACACGCTCAATAACCAGTCCGAGAATCGTACAGATGATAACCGATAATATAACTGCCAGAATTGGATTCACGCCTAATGAATTCATGGAGATAAAGGCTGCATAGCCGCCTACCATGATGATATCACCATGTGCAAAATTCAGCATCTTTGCGATACCGTATACCATTGTATAGCCAAGTGCTATGATTGCATAGACACTTCCAAGGCTGATACCGTTGATCAGATAAGAAATAAAACTCATACGCACACCCCTTGTCGTATTTTTAATATAACCATCGTTTTCTTAAAGATAAGAATACCACACAGATATCAAAAACAGACTTTACAAGTCTACCTTTGATATCTGTGTATGGCTGTTTTCTGTGTTTGTCTACTTATTCAATAGGATTCGCTTATAACAGGAAAAAGGGCTGCCCATGGCAGCCCTCCTCTGGGCTTCCTTACCGAACTGTAAGTGCCTCTTCATTTTTATTACGATGATGTTGGGGGCAAAAATCCCCACCTGAGATGCCTGTGGATGTTCCGTGCTTCGCACTCCCACAATCGACACCGGCATCATTACATTGCTGTGTAAACACCGTCTTTGATCACGACAGCTTTTGGTGCCTTATCCGGCTCACCGTCTGCTGTCCAGGTCATACCTTCACCGGTCAGACCATCGTAGCTGATCTCTGTCATGGCAGTTTTCATTGCATCACAGATGTCGCTTACGCTCATATCAGCTGTCACACCTGCTTTTTCTGCTGCTGCTTTCATGATATAGATTGCATCGTAAGTATCCGCTGCGAACTGGTTCGGTGTATCGCCGTAAGCTTCTTTGTAAGCGGAAACAAATGCCTGTGTCTTTTCATCATCTGCATCTGCTGCGAATGGTGTCAGAAGCATAACGCCTTCCGCCAGTTTTGTATCAAAATTCTTAACTGCCAGCAGACCATCCAGACCGTCACATCCGAAGAAGGTCGGAGCATAGCCCATGGAGTTTGCCTGTGTCAGGATCAGAGAAGCTTCTGTGTAGTAGATCGGCAGGAATACCATATCAGCACCTGCATCTTTTGCTTTCTGCAGCTGTACAGAGAAGTCTGTCTTGCTGTCTTCGGTAAATGCTTCAGCAGAAACAACTTCGAAGTCCTGATTTTTTGCCTCTTCCGCAAATTTCTGATAAATACCGGAAGAATATACATCCGAGCTGTTGTAAATAACGGCTACTTTTGATGCCAGTTTATTCTCACCGATGTATTTTGCAGATGCAGTACCCTGGTTCGGGTCAGAGAAGCATACACGGAATGCATTGTCATATTTAATAGATTCAACAGCGGAACCTGACGGTGTCAGCTGGAACATATTGTCTTCATGTGTTTTCTCAACAACTGCAGTACAAGGTGTAGATGTAACGGTACCCATCAGCATCTGCATACCCCAGTCTTTCAGGGAGTTGTAAGCGTTTACAGATTTCTCTGCATCATGCTCATCATCTTCAAATTTAAATTCAACCTGCATGCCGTTGATACCGCCTGCTTCGTTGATCTCTTTTACTGCCAGCTCTGCTGCATTCTTAACAGCCAGTCCATATACGGCTGCTCCTCCGGTGATCGGTCCGATTCCGCCAATCTTCAGTGTATCACCTGCTGATGCTGAACCAGAAGCTGCTTCTGTGCCTGCTGCGTTGTCGGATTTACTTCCACATCCTGCCAAAGAAGCAGCTACCATAGAGACTGCTGCAACCGTAGCGAAAAATCTTGTGAATTTTTTCATAATATTTTTCCTCCTTCTAAAACTTCACTTTACAGATTTTTTATCTTTCTAATATTTTAATAAAAAATCTTGTGTCCTATGATACCGCCGGGTTTTAAGCTTGTCAATTATTTTTTACGTTTTTCCCCTTTCCGGATAAGATTCCGTAAATTTTTCGGTGATTTTCTTTGGCTTTCCCTGAAAATTTATAAAGCTTCCTCTTCTGAATGGATTAGTTAAAAATAGGGAAGTATTTTAAGATTTTCAAAGATTCGTAATAGTTTTTTTCTTCAAAATGTAGTAAAATGAAAAAGAATGCCAAAAAGGAGCTGAAAGGAGCTTAACTTGTGAAAAATTTAATTGTAGGACAGTCCGGCGGACCAACCGCCGTTATCAACAGCAGCCTTTACGGGGTGATCTGCGAAGGCTTTAACCGCAGCGAAGAAATCGAACATGTCTATGGCATGGTCAACGGCATCCAGGGATTTCTGGACGGCCGCTTTATGGATATGAAAGAACTGGAGCAGGAGACACTGGAAGCTCTGCGTACGACTCCGGGTGCTTATCTTGGTTCCTGCCGTTTCAAACTTCCTGATGATTTAGATGATGCCATCTATCCTCTGCTGTTTCAGAAATTTGAAGAAATGAATATCGGTTACTTCTTTTATATAGGTGGAAACGATTCTATGGATACCGTCAGCAAGCTTTCCCGCTATGCTGCTGCCCACGACATTGATGTACGTATCATGGGCATTCCGAAAACGATCGACAACGATCTGATCCTCACCGACCACACACCTGGATTTGGCAGTGCTGCAAAATATGTGGCTGCTTCTGTCTGTGAAATTGGGCTGGATGCTTCTGTTTATAATACAAAATCTGTTACCATCATTGAGATCATGGGCCGTCATGCCGGCTGGCTGACCGCAGCATCCGTACTTGCCCGCAAATTCGAGCAGGACAACCCGGTGCTGATTTATCTGCCGGAGGCAGATTTTGACCAGGAAGCCTTTCTTGCTTCTCTGGAAGAATGTTTTAAGACAAAAAACAACCTGATCGTCTGTGTATCCGAAGGTATCCATGACAAGGATGGCACCTTTATCTGTGAATACGCTGCTTCTGCAGGTATCGATGCATTCGGGCACAAAATGCTGACCGGCTGCGGCAAATATCTGGAAAATCTGGTGCGTGACCGCCTCGGTGTAAAAGTTCGCTCGGTCGAGCTGAATGTCAACCAGAGATGTTCTGCTTTCCTGCAGTCTGAAACGGATGCACTGGAAGCTGCACAGGCCGGAGCTTTCGGCGTTACTTCTGCCATCAACGGCGAGACCGGCAAAATGGTAAGCTTCGTCCGTAAGTCTGACAAACCATACGTGATGGAATGTGGACTTGAGGATGTCAATCTGATCTGCAATCAGGAAAAGACGGTTCCTGTTGAATGGATCACAAAAGACGGAACCGATATTTCCCAGGCATTTATTGATTATGCATTTCCGCTGATCCAGGGCTGCCCGAAACTTCCTATGAAAGACGGACTGGCTGTGTACGCATACCGCAAGCCTGAGAAATAACCCTCACCTCCCAAAAAACAGTCCTTTCAAGTCAATCTCACATGAGACCTGGCACACGTTTACAAACACTTCCGGCAATGACAGAGACGTAAGTCATCTCACATCTGATACAAAAACAGCCGTAACCTTTCGAAAACAATTTTTGTTTCGAAAGGTTACGGCCTTTTCGTTTTAAAGCGAATATTTACAGCCTTTTTCGCTGCTTCTTGATCTGCGTTCAGTATTTTTTAATATGCTTTGCCCCAGTATACCATTTTTTTCGCCGGTTTTCCGCAGCATACGCATACGTCGGAAATGGTTTCCTGCTCAAACGGCATACAGCGTGATGTGATTCCTGCATCTTCTTTTAATTTATCTTCACATCCACGTTCACCGCACCACATAGCCTTGATAAATCCTGGTTTGTTGTCTGCGATGTCTTTTAACTCTTCCATGTTATGAGCAACATAAGTATGTGCATCTCTGTGTTTGCGTGCTCTCTCCAGCATATCTTTCTGCATGCTATCCAGGATCTTCGGCAATTCTGCTGCCAGTTCGTCGATTGCTACGGTGATCTTTTCACGTGTATCACGGCGTACGACAACAGCCTGACCTGCTTCGATATCTTTTGGTCCCATCTCCACACGAACCGGAATACCACGCATCTCCTGCTCGGAGAATTTCCATCCCGGACTTCTGTCCGTATCATCTGTTTTCACTCTTAATCCAGCCGCTTTCAGTGTTGCTTCCACTTCTGCTGCTTTCTCCAGGATGCCTGCCTTTTTCTGCTGGATCGGGATGATATCTACCTGTACCGGAGCGATTCTCGGCGGCAGCACCAGACCGCTGTTATCTCCATGTACCATGATGATCGCACCGATCATACGTGTTGTCATACCCCAGGATGTCTGATGAACATATTTCAGCTTGTTGTCACGGTCTGTAAACTGGATGTCATAAGCTTTTGCAAATCCGTCGCCAAAGTTGTGGCTTGTTCCGGACTGCAGTGCTTTTCCATCGTGCATCAGAGATTCGATCGTATAAGTTGCTTCTGCTCCGGCAAATTTTTCTTTGTCGGTCTTTCTTCCTTTTACAACCGGAATTGCCAGAACTTCTTCACAGAAATCCGCATAAACATTCAGCATCTGAATGGTACGTGCTTCTGCCTCTTCTGCTGTTGCATGTGCGGTATGTCCTTCCTGCCATAAGAACTCTCTGGAACGAAGGAACGGTCTTGTTGTTTTTTCCCAGCGCATAACAGAACACCACTGGTTATATACTTTCGGCAGATCACGGTAAGAATGAATGTCTCTGGAATAGAAATCGCAGAACAGTGTCTCAGAAGTCGGGCGTACACACATACGCTCCTGAAGCGGTTCCAGTCCTCCGTGTGTTACCCATGCTACTTCCGGTGCAAAACCTTCTACATGGTCTTTTTCTTTCTGCAGCAGACTTTCCGGGATCAGCATCGGCATGTATACATTCTGTACGCCGGTCTCTTTGAATCTGCGGTCCAGCTCATGCTGGATATTCTCCCAGATCGCATAGCCTGCCGGTTTGATCGCCATACATCCTTTTACGCTGGTGTAATCGATCAGCTCTGCTTTTTTTACCACATCGGTATACCACTGTGCAAAATCTTCATCCATGGATGTGATCGCTTCTACTAATTTCTTTTCTTTTGCCATCGTTTTCTCCTTTTCTTGCTGAATATTAGAATGATGTTAAGGTCAAAAGATGCCATACGGCATCTTAGAATTAAAAAATCCCCGGTTTCTGCGTAATCGCAGGAACCAAGGACTTGTCATCTCTTCGGCGGTACCATCCTGATTAGCACTGCCAAAAACAGTGCTCTCTCATTTTCCGTTATCGCCGGAATTACGCTGTATTTTCATACAGGACTCCAAGGCAGGTTCCATCTCTTCCGCACAGAAATCTCGCACCAGTGATCCCCTCTCTGTAGATTGTCCGAAATGTAGTATTCCTTTTCTTCGTCTTGCCCATATGATGAGCTGTCAGCTCTGTTTCATCCATCAGTTTAGGGCAAAATCAGACATTTGTCAATACGAAACGGTGATTTTTCGTTTCTTGTATGAGCCATTTATGATAATGTCCTAATATACCACAAGGGAAAATGTCCCAGT
>CAJMMS010000043.1 GCA_905214675.1 uncultured bacterium | reverse complement strand
AGTTGGTAGAGCACTTGACTTTTAATCAAGTTGTCCGGGGTTCGAATCCCCGATGCCTCACTACTTTTTAAGAACACTATCATTTCGATAGTGTTTTTTTCATGCCTAAGTTCTTTTTATATTGATGCCCGCATATATTATAGTACATGCGTAGTAATGGGACGTGCGCAATCCCGGCTTCTTGGCATGGAAGAATAAAGATTACCTGTGAACGAAGTGAACAGTGACGAATAAGGAGGGCATTATGAAGAAAATAAGAGAGAGTTTTCATATGATCGCTGCTGCTGTATTTTGTCTTGTGATGAGTGTTAAAGCAATCGTTTTAAAAGAAATGGGACAGGCTGTGGGGCTTAGTGCTGGAGCTCTTGGATATGTTCCTGGAGTTCAGAATGTGGCAGGAAATACAACTGATTCTTCTATGTACAGAACTGCGTCAGAACATGATAACTATATAAGGAAGGTTTTCTTCTGGATGAGAGGTCCGGGTGACAGGAGTGTGGATGCATTAGATGGCATTTCACCGATTATGCAGAATGTGATCCTTCAGGAATAAATGCAGATAAAAATACCGTTTCTCTGCTTCTTCGGTTAAAACAGAGAAACGGTATAGAGTCTGAGATCAGGAGTTCTGGAATGTAACATTGATCGTGCAGATCTCACTGTTGGTGCCGACTCGCATGGCTGGCCCCCAGACCCCGGATCCGGAAGTGACGATATTGTGCATGGATCCTTTTTGGAGATAGCCACAGGGATTTTCCCACAGGAATTTGATCGTTATGTTTCCCGGGAATGTCTGTCCATCGTGCGTGTGGCCACAGAGGTCAAGATCAACACCTGCATCTGCAATTTCCTGGAATTCTTTTGGCTGATGGTCAATAAATATAATTGGTTTATCCTTGTCCAGCTTCTCGGTAAGCTGGGCAGGGGTTTTTCTTTTTTCTTCTATTTTTTCTATCAGGGAAGCGTCTTTACGGCCGACTACGTAGAAACTGTTGTCGATCAGGACGGCTTCATCTTCCAGAAGCTGTATATTGCTGTCTTTTAGAAATTCCCTCATGCGTGGATCTTTGAGGCTCTCTGCCCCTTCTTTGCCAGGATTAAAGGTAAAACCGGCAAGGATTGGCTCATTCAGATCATGATTTCCCCAGCAGGCATAAACACCGTAACGGGAATTGATCTTTCGTAGGATTTTTTTGACCTTTTCGGGCTCGTGGATCGCTTCGTATTCATTATCAAAAATATCTCCGGCAATGCAGACAAGATCAGGATTTTGTTTGTTTATTTTTTTTACGATTTCTTTTGCATGGATAGTACCGGCATTGTAGCCGAAATGTGTATCGGCGATGAGCACGATCTTCAGGGAATCGAGTTCGCCGGCGGATTTATCAACAGTAACTTCATAAGGCGTTACATTAATGTGTTTGGCATGATAGATGCCGCGGATACTGATCAGCAGAACACTAAAGATGCAGATCGCTCCGGCAATCGCAAACGCAACACGTGAATGGATCCAGGATGCATGGAAAACGTATTTGAGGATCAGTCTTATGATGTCTGCACTCAGCACGATCATCAGAATATACATAAAGATCCCAAGAAAATAGTTGCTGGTGACTTTGAGGATCCTGTGCAGGGAAGCTGTTTTTTTTATCAAAAATCCTGTCAGTGGGGTGGTGGAGATCAGAACGTAGACGATCGCCAGAATAACCCGAAAAACAGTTGACTGAAACAGATGATGACAGTTTCCGATCCACAGGTAACTCCACCGGAGTACATAAAGGTTAAGTAATATATAGACTGGTGCCAGATAAATTGCAAGCATAAAAAAAGCACCTCCTTTTTGTTATAAGCAAGCAGTCCTATTGATATGCCCTATAGTATAGTATGAATAAGATGCGCTGTCAAAAACTGAACGGAAATATTTATAAAAGATGAAAAAAGGACATATATTAGGATAAAACACTGGCTGGATGAGCATTATGAAAAGAAAAAGTGTTTTTAATCTGTCAAAGATCCTGGTGTTTGCGCTGCTTCCGTACTTGTCGGTGAGTGTGATCAATGGAAGTGAGAGGATATTGTTGAATTACAGACCAGATTTGGAGGTATATCTGACGGCAGTTCTTTCGTGTCAGATTTCACCGGATTATGAGTTACAGACGGTGGAAGCGCAGGCGGTCATTGCGAGAAGCAATCTTTTCCGGAAATTTGCGGAGGAGGAAAATCGGCTGGATGTGTTGAGAGAAATGGGGAAAAGTATAAAGAATCAGTGGAAATGGTGGATATCTGATGAGATTTATGAAGATGCTGTGGAAAATACAGAAGGGAAAGTTCTGCTTGTGGATGGAAAACTGGATCTTGTTCCATATCACGAGATCAGTGGTGGCACGACCAGAGACGGGGAGACTGTGTTTGGAAGTTCAGAGTATCAATATCTGAAATCTGTGGACAGCAGTGCAGACAAAAATTCCCCGGACTATTTCAGCAGTACATATATTTCGGAGCGGCAGCTGCCAAAAGAATTAGAAATAAAAGAACGGGATTCTGCAGGCTATGTGCTGAGTCTTCAGGCTGATGACAAAATCCTGGAGGGAGAAATGTTTGCATTGGGAATGGGACTTCCATCGTCGAATTTTTCCATACAGAAAACAGGGAGTAAAGTTCGTTTCCTGTGCAGAGGGAAAGGTCATGGACTTGGCTTTTCTCAGTATGGCGGAAATGAACTTGCAAAAGATGGAAGTTTGTGGGAAGAGATTCTGGAAGAATATTTTCCGGAAATGGAAATAAGTACATATGACAGAAACGATTTACTGTGAAGAAAGCGAACAGCAATAACATGATTTATTCTGTGCAAAGTTGAATAATACGTCATATTTCGGGAATGCTATAAATACAAAAATGATTATTGGCAGAGGTGAATGGAATATGACAAAAAACAGAATCGTAAAGTACGCCGCAAACACTGCTCTCCTTGCTGTCCTGGCAGCGGCGGGAATTGGAGTTTATCAGATCGGTACTTATACTCCGGACAAGGAAATTCAGGAAGAACTGCAGACAGATCAGAGCGAAGACACACCGATGGTGGATGCAGACACCAGTCTGGTTGACGCGGAGATCAGCGATACGACGGGGCAGAACGATACAGCAGAAGAAAAAATCACTCAGACGCTCACTGACAGCGCAGACAGTTCAGAAAAAACTTCAGACAGTGTTTCAGCAAATGAAGCAATCACAGAAACCGCGAATGCAGCAAATGCGGTGGAAGATTCCATGACGGATCAGGAAAAAGTCACAGATGTTTCCGCAAGTGCACTGAGTGCCCCGAAACTTAGTTTTTCCGAAGATACGCTGATGGAATGGCCGGTACACGGAACGATCCTTCTGGATTATAATATGGATCAGACGGTTTATTTTCCGACCCTGGATCAGTATAAACTGAGTCCTGCGATCGCAGTTCAGGCAGTGGAAGGTGCACCGGTGACCGCAGCAGCAGATGGAACGGTTTATTCAATCGAAGAAGACGCACAGACGGGAACAACCCTGACGATGGAGCTTGGAAGCGGATATCAGGCAGTTTACGGACAGCTCAAAGACCTCTGTGTGGAGGAAGGTGACACAGTAACAGAAGGAACTGTGATCGGCTATGTCAGCGCTCCGACGAAATATTACAGCAAAGAAGGAAATAATCTTTATTTTGCAATGAAAAAAGACGGCAAGCCGATCGATCCGATCGCCTATCTTCCGTAAACGGGATAGTTACAGTTATTCACAAAATATAAAACACAACGTATAATAAAGCAGGTGGGAATCAGCGGTAAAAAATTCGCAGTCGATATTCTCCTACCTGCTTTTTGAATGTATTATATAGAAGTGAAGTACAGTTTTTAATCGACTGCTTTTTATAGAGACAAAAGAGGATAAAAATGAATTACACATATATCGTTCAATGTGCAGACGGGACTCTGTATACAGGGTGGACGAACTGCCTGCAGAAGCGGCTCAAAGCTCATAATGAGGGAAAAGCCGGAGCGAAGTATACCAGAAGCAAAAGACCAGTAAAACTGGTCTATTATGAAGGCTTTGAAACAAAAGAGGAAGCAATGCGCAGAGAATATGCGATCAAACAGCTTACAAGAAAACAAAAATTAAACCTGATGGAATTTTGAAAGTACTGTAACAGGCAGAAAAATACCCTGCCATCAGAATGGCAGGGTGGAAATAAAGCAATACATGAGGATAAAGTGGCAGGCACTTCCAAGCATAACGAAAACATGAAAGATCTCATGTGAACCGAAATTCTTGTGTCTGGAATTAAATAATGGAAGTTTCAGACCATAGATGATACCGCCGATCGTGTAAATAATGCCGCCCGCAAGCAGCCATCCGAATCCTGCTTTCGGAAGAGAGTGAAAGATCGGAACAAAAGCCAGCACGCACAGCCATCCCATTCCGATATAGAGAACGGAGGACAGCCATTTCGGGCAGGTGATCCAGAGTCCCTTGAGCAGCATGCCAAGGATTGCAACAGCCCATACAAGTCCGCAGAGGATATAGCCAATACGGTTATGCAATGCAATGAGGCAGACAGGAGTATAGCTTCCGGCGATCATGACGAAGATCATCATGTGATCCATCTTTCGGAGCCGGCGGTTGACTTTCTCTGTAGAGTCTACAGAATGATAAACGGTACTGGCTGTATAAAGAAGGATCATGGTAAGTATGAACACAGCCAGAGCTGCGATATGCAGTGGTGCTTCCTCACCGGATGCAGCTTTGAGAAGAAGCGGTGCAGCACCCGCGATCGCCAGAAGTCCTGCAACACCGTGCGTGATCGCACTCCAGGGATCTTTTAATTTAAGTTTCATAATAAACACCTCCAGTGTTAAAAACAGGTAAATAATAAAAAACCAATCACGTAGTAATTAATACTACATACTAAGTATATTGAAACTATACTGCATTTATACATAAAAGTAAAGAGCTAATTTAGGAATTTTAGAAATGCTTAGATTTCATCAGGCTGAAGCCAGGCGGATTAAATGCTATAATTATCCAATGCGTCGTAAAACCCCTTGCTTTAGCTACGGGGATATAAGACGCGTCCATCGAATTTACGCAAGTAATTGAAGATGGACAAAACAATGATTGTATTAATTGCAAAAATATAATATAATACAAATATGAACACAACATATAAATCCAATAACAATATCGTCTATTCCTGTAAGTATCATGTGGTATGGTGCCCAAAATATAGACGAAAAGTATTAACTAATGGTGTAGATGTCCGGCTGAAGGAGCTGCTCACAGAGTATGCTGCAAATCTTTCTGTAGACATTCTGGAAATGGAGATCATGCCAGATCATGTTCATATGCTGCTGGAAGTAGATCCTCAACTGGGCATCCACAAAGCTGTAAAATCTTTCAAAGGCTATACGTCCAGGATCTTAAGACAGGAATTTCCGTATCTTAAAACCAAGATGCCGACCCTGTGGACAAACAGCTATTTTGTATCTACCGTGGGCGGTGCCCCGCTGGAAACAGTAAAGCAGTATATTGAGAACCAGAAAACATCGCAGAGACAAAAGGACAAGATGGGATAATGCAAAAAGGAATCAAATTCAGGATCTACCCGAACAGAAAACAGAAAAACCTCATCCACAGGACACTGGGATGCTGCCGGCTCATCTACAACCGGGGGCTTGCCATGCGTAAGGAAGGCTATGAAAATGGGAAAAAGATCGGCTATACCCAGACGTCCGCCATGCTGACGGAACTGAAAAAACAGGAAGAGTTTGCTTTTCTGAAGGAAGCTGATTCCATTGCATTACAGCAGTCTTTACGGGATCTCGACCGGGGATTTGTGAATTTTTTTCAAAAGAGGGCGTCCCATCCAATCTTCAAAAGTAAACATAACCGGTTCCAGTCATACAGGACCATAAACCAAAAAGATAATATCCGCATTGTGGGAAGATATATCAAACTTCCAAAACTTGGTTTTGTCAAAGTGCGTCAGTCGATGGAAATTGGAAAGATCCATCATGTGACCATTGAGCATACGCCGTCAGGAAAATATTTTGCGGTCCTGAATGTTGACTTCGAACCGGACTCACGTCAAAATAATGGCGGAATGATCGGGATTGATGTTGGGATCAAAGAGTTCTATTCCGACAGTAATGGTAATACAGTATCAAATCCCGGATATCTGGAACGCTCTATGCGAAAACTCATAAGAGAGCAGCGCAGACTTTCCCGGAAGCAGAAAGGTTCCCAGAACCGCGACAAACAGCGGATCAGAGTTGCCAGAGTACATGAGAAGATAACCAATCAAAGGAATGATTTCCTGCAGAAACAGTCAACGCTGCTGGTGCGTGAAAACCAAACCATCTGTATCGAAGACCTGAATGTGAAGGGGATGCTCCGTAACCATAAACTGGCAAGATCCATAGCAAGTGTTTCCTGGGCAAAGTTTTTCAAAATGCTGGAATATAAGGCAGTCTGGTATGGAAATGAGATCTGCAGAGTACCAACGATGTATCCGAGCAGCCAGACCTGCAGCTGCTGTGGCTACCAGAATCCTCTGGTAAAAAATCTGCGTATTCGTATCTGGGAGTGCCCAGAATGTCACGTGGTCCATGACCGGGATATGAATGCAGGCATCAATATCCTGAAAAAAGGACTGCAGATGCAGTATGCATAAAGACAGAAAACTGTACCGTAGGGCATACGGGAACAGTATAATCCAGCTTGTGGACACTGTGTAAGACATTGCAGTACCGTAAGGTATTTACCAATGCAGTAGTGGTAGAAGCAAGAATCCCCCTGCTTTAGCTGTGGGGAGTGTCAAGTACATAATTCTCCTTGTTTTCCATATAATAACCATACAGCACGAAATATGAAAAAACAACAGGAGGAATATAACCTATATGAAAGCTACAGGAATCGTCCGCCGCATCGATGACCTTGGAAGAGTTGTGATTCCAAAAGAGATTCGGCGCACACTGAGGATCAAGGAGGGAACCCCGCTGGAGATTTTTACAGACAGAGAAGGCGAGGTTATCCTCAAGAAATATTCTCCGATCGGAGAACTGAGTATTTTTGCAAAGGAATATGTGGAGGCTCTGGCACAGACGACAGGCATGACGGCATGCATCACAGATCATGACCAGGTGGTGGCAGCTTCAGGACACGGCAGCCGTGAATACGAGGGCAAGGGAATCAGCCGTGAGCTGGACCGGGTTATCGCAGAACGGGAAATGAAGTGCTACTACGGAGAAGAAAAAGGCAAGATAGCACTGGTCGAAAATCAGAAAGAAAATAAAGCAGGTCTGATCATACAGCCGATCATCTGTGCAGGAGACGCGATCGGCTCAGTTGCACTTGTCGGAAAAAGTAACGGGGAAAGGCCGGGAAATTCGGAGAAGATGCTGGTACAGACGGCAGCAGGATTTCTTGGACGGCAGATGGAACAATAAAAATACCGGAGATTCTTTGAGTGAAAAAAGAATCTCCGGTGTTTCTGTTTTTATTAGCATTTCTCAGCAATTTCATAGATCAGGCGTTCAGTATCCTCCCATCCAAGACACGAATCGGTGATAGAGCATCCAGGAGTCATGTGGTCGCTGATGTCCTGGCGTCCCTCGAGCAGATAGCTCTCGATCATGACACCTTTGACAAGTTTGTGAAGTTCCGGATTACAGTTGCGGCTGTGGAGAACTTCGTTTACGATACGGATCTGCTCCTTGTATTTCTTGTTGGAGTTGGAATGGTTGGCATCAATGATGACAGCCGGGTTTTTGAGATCCTTCTGGCTGTACAGGTTGTAGAGTCGGATCAGATCTTCATAATGATAGTTCGGAATTGCCTGTCCATACTGGTTGACACCTCCACGGAGGATGGTGTGGGCCAGGTCGTTACCGGATGTCTCAACATCACATCCACGATAAATGAAATGATGCGGATGCTGTGCAGCAGTGACGGAATTAAGCATAACGGAGAGGTCGCCGCTGGTCGGGTTCTTCATGCCGACCGGGATATCCATTCCGCTGGCGGTAAGGCGGTGCTGTTGGTTCTCAACAGAGCGTGCACCGACAGCCTCGTAAGAGAGGATATCGTCGAGGTAACTTCTGTTTTCCGGGTAAAGCATTTCATCGGCAGATGAAAGTCCTGTTTCCTGCATAACGCGCATGTGCATCTTACGGATCGCGATGATGCCGGCAAGAAGGTCAGGAGCTTTGTCCGGATCTGGCTGATGGAGCATTCCTTTGTATCCATCTCCGGTAGTACGCGGTTTGTTGGTGTAAACACGCGGGATGATCATTAACTTATCAGAAACTTTGTCAGCGACTTTCTTGAGGCGGTTGACGTATTCGCAGACAGTATCCTCGTTGTCTGCAGAGCAAGGACCTACAAGTACAACAAATTTATCGGATTCACCGGTAAAGATCCGGCGGATCTCTTCGTCACGAGCCTGTTTGACTGCTTTTAATTCATCGCTGAGCGGGTATTCGTTTTTCAGGACTTCCGGAAGTGGAAGTTCATGATTGATCTTCATAGACATGATGTATTTCCTCCAGTGTATAGATGGCACCTTTATATATGTGTAAGGTGTTTTTTCAATCTAACACAGTATAACATGTCGTAAAGAAAAAATCTAGCAAATTAATGCGTTAAACTGTAAAAGTATCAATTCATTGAATTTGATAGTCTCAGTCGAGTGCTTTCTCGCTCATTTCTTCGAGCAGGTTTTTCTTGATGTCATATAATTTCTGAGAAAGATCTACATATACTTTCTGAGGATTTACCAGTCGGCGGGATTCATCCCAGAGAGTGTTCTGTTCTTTCTTGCAGTATTCGCGAAGTTCCATAACTTCCGGTGAAGTGTAGACACGTTTGCCCTCGCGGATTACCGGAACCAGGAGTTCACGAAGCTCATAAGTGCCACCGAGAACCTTGGTCTTTTTCCAGGTATCAGATGGGTCGAAGATGATCATGGTTTCTTCTGGATCAAAAACTTCGTCTGCCATACAGATGAGGTCTGCCTTGATCTTACCGGTGGATTTGCTGTAGATACGGTAAACGGTCTTGTTGCCCGGGTTGGTGACTTTCTCTGTGTTTTCGGAAAGCTTGATCTTTGGTGTGAAGGTGGAGCTTCCTGCGTCCTTGACTGCGGCAAGTTTGTATACACCGCCGAAAGCCGGGTTGTCACTGCTGGTGATCAGGTTGGTTCCTACACCCCAGGAGTTGATCTTGGCATCCTGTGTCTTGAGGCTGTCGATCAGGTACTCATCCAGATCGCTGGAAGCGGAAATCGTCGCATCGTCAAATCCGGCAGCAGCCAGCATCTTGTAGGCTTCTTTGGAAAGGTATGCGAGGTCACCGCTGTCGATACGGATTCCATAGTGTGTCAGTTTGATTCCTTCTTCACGCATTTCCTCGAAAACGCGGATCGCATTCGGGACACCGGATTTGAGTACATCGTAGGTGTCGACCAGAAGTGTACAGGAATTCGGGTACATCTTGGCGTAAGTCTTGAATGCAGTGTATTCATCCGGGAAGCTCATGATCCAGCTGTGGGCGTGTGTACCAAGTACAGGAACATTGAACATCTGACCGGTCAGAACATTGGAAGTTCCGGCACATCCGCCGATCACTGCGGCACGTGCACCATAGATACCTGCGTCTGGTCCCTGTGCACGGCGAAGACCAAATTCCATGATCCCGTCACCGCGTGCCGCATAGCAGACACGAGCTGCTTTGGTAGCGATAAGGCTCTGGTGGTTGATGATATTGAGGATTGCGGTCTCGACAAGCTGTGCTTCCATGATCGGAGCGATAACTTTGACAAGCGGCTCTCTTGGGAATACGACAGTTCCTTCCGGAATTGCGTAGATATCTCCGGTAAAACGGAAAGTGCTCAGATATTCCAGGAAATCTTCTTCAAAAATATTAAGACTTCTGAGGTAATCAATATCTTCTGTTTCAAAGTGAAGATTCTCGATATACTCGATCATCTGCTCCAGACCTGCTGTGATCGCGAAGCTTCCTCCGCATGGATTGACACGATAGAACATGTCGAAGATAACAGTCTGGTTGGTTGGGTTTTTGAAATAACCCTGCATCATCGTTAATTCATATAAATCTGTGAGCAGGGTCAGGTTGGTTGCTCTCATCCAGTTTCTCCTTTATTAAGCGAATAGATCACAGATGCCGGCTTGTAAAGGCATCCTATATCAAAATGTAAAACCATTATAGCATTATTTTACACGATCAGCACTAATATTTTACATAAACCACCAATTATTTGCCGACAAAAGGAACGTTAAATTGACATAAGATATGCAATCCTTTATTATATATAAGATAAAGGCAGTATACAATTAGCTGCCATTGGGAATGCGGGAGATTTACATTATGGATAATATTTTTATGGCGGACAGAAAGCCGATCCAGTTCGAGGAATATCTGAAATATGATGAGAACAGCAGGGGAAATCTGGGAGAGGAATTACCGGTTCTCGTATATCGTTTACTGGAATATTCTCTCAAGGAAGAACTGATCAGAAGATACGGCAAGGATGAGCAGGTAGAAGTATTCCGCAGCGCCGGACGTATGGCAGGAGAATATTTTACAAAAAATATGCTCAATCTGGACCAGCCGATGGATCAGTTTGTAAATGAACTTCAGAACAAGATGAAAGAGCTTAAGATTGGTGTTCTGAGAATTGAGGATGTAGATGAGGAGAGCGGCAAGATCATCCTTACAGTAGCAGAGGACGCAGACTGTTCCGGACTTCCTGTGCTTGGAGAGACTGTCTGCAATTATGACGAGGGATTTATCGCCGGAATCTTGTCTGTATATTCCGGCAAACAGTATACAGCGATCGAGGTAGACTGCTGGGCTACAGGAGATAGAGTATGCCGTTTTCAGGCTAATGTAGAAGAATAGTATTTAGCTAACAGGTAGTATCCCGCGAGGGGGGTGGCATATTTTTGCCAAAATCCCGAGACATACAAGTCAAAATGCTCTCACCGAAGGTGAGTTGGAATGCATTTTGACTCGTGACTGTGAGGGTATTGAACAGTTACGAAGAATAAGCGTTGTCGCTTACATAGTTCCATTCTGCAAAGCGTGTGGTCATGAAATGCCGATAATGAATGGAACCAGGAGAATTTTTTTATGGAAGAAAAAAACTGTAAGTTATTGTTTGAGTATTTAAGAGATATATTGTATGACCCGAAAGTAAAGATGCTGGATGTAAATGAACTGGATGAGCCTTACCAGAAACTGGGACTTGGTCTGAATTATCTGGAAAGGGCAGTCAAGGAAATGAAGGCTTACTCTGCGGCATTGTCCAAGGGGGATCTTTCGGGTTTTACACCTTCCAGAGAAAATTTTCTGTGTGAAAACCTCAAAAATATCCACGCAAATCTGAATCACCTCACCTGGCAGGCAAAGCAGGTTGCCAAGGGAGATTATTCCCAGACCGTGTCATATCTTGGCGAATTCTCAGAGGCTTTTAATACGATGACGAAACAGCTCCGTGAGAGAGAAATGATTTTGGAACGCAAAGCCGAGGCTGAGAAACGTCATGCAGAGATGGCAGAGAGTTATAATCAGCTTCTGATGGAACTGATCGCCCGAAGCGAGGAGGAGATCCTCGTGACGAGTCTGGACGGGCAGGAAGTATTTTACTGCAACCGCGCGGTTGATGTGAAGAAGCGGGGAATCTATCGGATCTGCATGGAACAGACGGCAAGGATCGCTGACGGAGAGCATGATCAGCTGGAGTCTTATGAGTGGGACTGGGAAGCTGAGGATTCCGAGAACAGATTTTACCGGATCACGACAGGTATGATGAAGTGGCAGGGCAGGAAGGCCTATACACATATCATTCAGGAAGTGACTGAGACAAGGCGGCGGGAAGAACAGCTCAAGGTTGAGGCTCATCACGACAAACTGACCGGAGTCGGCAACAGATTTTTTTTCCAGGAAAAAGCCGATGAACTTCTGGCGACGGGTGAGAGACTGATTTTCTGTTACTGTGACCTTGACCATCTGAAATATGTCAATGATACATTTGGGCATTCTGAGGGAGACTGGTATATCCGGCATTTTGCAGAGACGGTGCAGGATTATATCCGTAAAGGAGATGTTTTTGCCAGAATCGGTGGAGACGAGTTCTGCATTATCCTGAGAAACTGTCCGGTAAGCATTGCAAGGGACAAAGTCTACAGGGTGCAGCACGAGTTCAGCAGTGACTGCGGCAAACCGTATGCAATGAGTTTCAGCTGCGGGATCGTGGAAGTGCCGAAGGAACATGAAGAACTTTCGCCGGAAATAATTCTGGAGGAAGCAGACCGGATCATGTACCAGCAGAAACGGGAGCATAAGAAAATTTATCAGGAAGAAATGGGAAGTACACCCGAAAAAGGCTGATTTTATGCGGGTTTTCAGGAAAATCAAATTTTTTTAAAAAAAATTAAAAAAAGGGGTTGATTTTTTTGAAACCCTGTAATATAATAACATTCGTCGCGAGCGATAAGAAATAAAAAACGCAAGCGAATGAATGAAGGGCTATCGCCAAACGGTAAGGCAACGGACTCTGACTCCGTCAGTTCAAGGTTCGAATCCTTGTAGCCCTGCTACTTAAGCACCTCAGATGAGGTGCTTTTTTTCTGCCTATTTATGAAACTCTTTGAAGGCGATCGGAGCAGGCTGGTTTTTGTGATGTTCTCCGATCTGTTTTTCCATCCAGACCATATTATACCAGGTATCAAATTTGTAACCGCACTGATAAAATTCTCCTACAAGACGGTATCCCATATGTGAATGAAACTCAACACTGTTATTATCCAGATGAGCATCGGCGGAAGGTGTATAGGCGATGCAGGCATTCATGTTGAGGATTCCCTGAGCTTTGAGTGTCTGTTCCAGAGCATCGTGCAGGAGTCTGCCGATTCCCATGTGCTTGCAGTTCTGATCGACATAGATTGAAGTTTCTACAGCCCAGTCGTAAGCGGCACGCTCGTGGAACGGGCTGGCGTAGGCATAGCCAAGGATCTGGCTGTTTTTTTCTGCGACGAGGTATGGATATTTTTCCAGAGTATGGTGGATTCTGGATGTAAACTCTTCTATAGATGGCACATCGTATTCAAAGGTGATGGCAGTGTTTTCGACATAAGGTGCGTAGATCGCGAGAAGAGCCGGGGCATCGGATTCCCTGGCGGTGCGGATCGTGATCTTTTCATCAGATGACATGAAAGGTTCCTCCTTGATTTCCTTTAAATATTTTATCATGATTATAGCACCTGAAAGGAAAAATAACAGAGGAAAAAATGTGTTGTTCTGACGGTTGCAAATAAAAACGGGAAATGGTAAAGTTTACTGAGAAATAATTATAGATTTTGGTAACTATTCAGCAGTAGAAATGAAAGCGGGGATATATATGGCATACAGTTTCAGCGGGAGAGTCCGCTACAGTGAAATCGGAGAAAATGGTCTGTTGACACTGCCGGGAGTTCTGAATTATTTTCAGGACTGCAGTACTTTTCAGTCGGAAGAAGTAGGTCTTGGAATGGAAGTCCTCAAGGAATGGAAAAGATTCTGGGTATTATCCGCATGGCAGGTGATCGTGGACCGCTATCCGTATCTGGGAGAAGAGATCACCACTTCGACCTGGGCGTATGGATTCCGGAGTTTCCTGGGAATGCGTAATTTCTGCATGGAAACAAAGGGTGGAGAACGGCTCGCCTATGCCAATACGTACTGGACCTATATCAATGCGGAAAACGGGCTTCCTGTCAAACTGACGGAGCGCGATACCACGGCATACGGGCTGGAACCAAAACTGGATATGGATTATGCACCCCGCAAGATCAAACTGCCGGGCGAGTATGAGCAGCAGGAGGCTTTTGTGGTGCAGAAGCATCATCTGGATACGAATCATCATGTAAATAACTGTCAGTACGTCCAGGTGGCGATGGATTATCTGCCGGCAGATTTCAGGATCCATCAGATGCGTGCAGAATATAAGCAGCAG
>CAJMMS010000042.1 GCA_905214675.1 uncultured bacterium | reverse complement strand
TTGCAGCGAACGGCGTCCTGTTTCCGTATATCAATTTCTCGACAAATTTTTATTTAGACAGTTTGCTTTCGCGATAGATGATATCATCTCTTCCCGGTCCGTTGGATACCATAGTGATCGGGAATCCGATATGCTCTTCTACGAATTCAATGTATTTTTTACAGTTTTCCGGCAGATCTTCATATTTGCGGATTCCGCGGATATCGCATTTCCAGCCTGGCAGTTTTTCCAGAACCGGTTTTGCTTTTTCCAGAAGTGCTGTGGTCGGGAAATCAGTCGTTACTTTTCCGTTGATTTCATAGCCTGTGCAAACTGGAATCTCATCCAGATATCCAAGAACATCCAGAACGGTAAATGCCACATCTGTCGCTCCCTGCATACGACAACCGTATCTGGAAGCCACACAGTCAAACCATCCCATACGGCGTGGACGTCCTGTCGTTGCTCCGAACTCTCCGCCGTCTCCACCGCGTTTTCTCAGTTCATCTGCTTCTTCTCCGAAAATCTCACTTACAAATGCACCTGCTCCTACCGCACTGGAGTAAGCTTTACATACGGTAACGATCTTGGTGATCTCATATGGAGGCAGCCCTGCTCCGATCGCACCGTAAGCTGCCAGTGTAGAAGAAGAAGTAACCATCGGATAAATACCATGATCCGGATCTTTCAGTGTTCCCAACTGACCTTCCAGCAGAACAGTCTTTCCTTCTTTTAATGCATTCCACAGATACAGAGAGGTATCACATACATATGGTTTTACCATCTCGCGATATTCTTTCAGTGTCTCCAGGATCTCTTCCGGAACAAGCTGTGGTTTATGGTAGAGATGCTCTAACATTACATTTTTCTTTGCACATACATCTTTTAATTTTACCAGAAGTCTTTCTTCATCAAAAAGTTCATTCACCTGGAAACCGATCTTTGCATATTTGTCTGAATAAAATGGTGCAATACCAGATTTTGTAGAACCGAAAGATTTGCCTGCCAGACGTTCTTCCTCGTATTCATCAAATAAAATATGATATGGCATTACAATCTGTGCACGATCTGAAATCAGAAGTTTCGGAGTCGGCACCCCGCGTTCTACAATACTGTTCAGTTCATTTATTAAAACAGGAATATTCAGAGCAACACCGTTTCCGATAATGCTTGTTGTGTGGCTGTAAAACACACCGGATGGAAGTGTATGCAGTGCAAATTTGCCATAGTTATTTACAATCGTATGACCTGCGTTCGCTCCTCCCTGAAATCTTACGATGATATCAGCTTTTTCAGCCAGCATATCGGTAATCTTACCTTTTCCTTCATCGCCCCAGTTTGCTCCTACGATAGCCTGTACCATATGTATCTCCTCCTGTGATAACCATCATACCGCATAGCGGTTTTCTATATTTGTCTGGGACTGATCGCGTCCCGTATTTCCGAATCGTTGTTTTAACCAGTCCTTACCCAGTATACTACAAGCGGTATCATTCAGTCAACACGCAAAACGAATTCTCTATAAGTACTGATTGATATAATTATAAAGATTCCAGTAAGTCGCACTGTCATAATGCAGTCCGTCCGCCGTATTAAAACCTGTTGTCTGAAGATACTGATAAGTATCTATAAAAAAGTTCGGAAATGCTGTCTGCATCTTCTGATTGAATGCTTTGATCTTTACCGGTTTCGCATAACCTTTGTAAAGTTTTTTATTAACCGGATTCACTGCCATAATACGAATTTTTGCTTTCGGATAGGCAGCGATCAGCATCTGATAAGATGCAATATACTGGTCTATGCTGGCCAGATCATTGATTCCATGATTGAAAATCACAGTCGCATCCGGATTTCTTTGCAGCAGCTCATTCAACTTTGGAAGTGCCTTTTCGCTGTACCACTCATACCCGGATCCGACTTTTGCCAGATAATACTCCGTCAGTACATTTACCTGTACAATTCTCTGCTGCAGCAAATTATCATAAGAAATGGCTCCCAGTGCCGCACCTAAACCAACGGTTCTGGAGTCTCCCACAAAAATATGCACCTCCCCGACATCTCCCTTCAGGGATCCTTCTGCCGCACCGGTACCGCCTGTATTTTCTGCAATTTCAGTCGCTTCTCCTGTTGCCGGATCCAGCCGGTATTTTCCAACTGTCTTTCCTTTCTGAAGCACACCTTTTTTGTTAAAATAATAAAGATGCTTTCCAATTGTTTCAAATCCGGTCACTCTTGCTCCCGTTTTTTTCGAAAAATAATACCGTTTGCCCGCTATGGTCTTCCAGCCTTTACAGAGCATTCCCTTCTTCTTTCCGCCGGTACGAAGATAATACCAGGATTTTTTATACTGTCTCCAGCCTGTCTGCATATATCCATATTTATCAAAATAAAAAACGTTACTTTTTATCTTCTTCCAGGTTTTCTTCGGATATGTACCATCCTGATACATATATCTCCAGCCACCCCATGTTTTTACAAAGCTTCCGTTTTCGGCAGTCTGTACCTTCTGAAGCAGCGGATATCCAGATGCTGCTCTGGCTTCTTTTCCCTGAATCCCTCCCAACATACAAAGACATAATATCGTCACAACAATCTGCAGGTATCTTTCTTTTATTTTTGCAATCATAGTCTCCTCCTTGCATCTGTTGACAGAACCTTTTTTATTTTAACATATATTACAAACTTTTACAAGAGTGTTACATTTTCTTTTTATCTAAATTCTGTGTACCGCAGATCTGATGTACTGCAAAAACTCTATACAAAAAAAACAGGAAGCTTCTTTTTTCGAATACTTCCCGTTTTCGGACATTCTATTTTTCTTTCTGGATCAGATAATATGGTACGGTCACAAACAGAACCCCGCCCAGTATATTACCGGCTGTGACGATCAGAAGATTGTAAAGCACACCCCCGATCGTGATCGCTGTTCCCGGATCTAACAGACCGATCGTGAAGAAAGTCATGTTAGCAACGCTGTGCTCATATCCGCTGGTAACAAAGGTCATAACACCTAAGATCGCCATCATGATCTTTCCGCTCTCGGATTTCATCTTGATGCTGCACCATACAGCAAGACAGACACAGATGTTGCAGAGGACTGCTTTTGCAAAAAGTTCCATCGGTGCACCTGATACCTTTGCTACGGCGGTATTGCTTAAAAATGTTCCCACTTCCTGTCCATTCATCAGACCGCTCAAAGTAAAAATCCCGGCTGTCACAACGGAACCGAGCAGATTTCCAAGATAGCAGACGATCCATAACTTGATTGTTTTTCCCCAGCATACTTCTCCCTTTATGGATGCTGCACTCATTACGAAATTATTGCCGGTAAACAGTTCACCGCCCGCCATAAACACAAAACTTAATCCAACGGCAAAAACAAGTCCGTTTACCAGTTTTGTCGCCGGGCTTCCTGCCGCACTGAAATATCCACCTATGATGCCCATCAATACAGAGCCAAGTCCGATAAACATTCCTGCCATAAAAGCTGCTGCCACATAGCCCAGTGGATTCTTCTCCAGCAGATCCACCTTTTTCTTTGCCGCACCACATACTGTCTGATACTCTTCACGAAACATAAAATACACCCCACTTTTTATTTTTATATCATCGTTTAGAGAATGCCAGAGTCAAAAGGCTGGTATACCCATTGAACCCTGGCATCTGCTTGCAGGGAATCTTTCATCCCTATCTTATGAAAAATGCATATAATCTCTTTAATTCAAATTAGAACAGTCCGGAAATCTTTCCTGTTTCGTCTACATCGATTCTCTCAGCAGCCGGAACTTTCGGCAGTCCAGGCATAGTCATGATATCACCTGTCAGTGCTACGATGAAGCCTGCACCAGCAGAGATCTTCAGATTACGAACGGTGATCTCGAAGTCTTTCGGAGCACCCAGTTTTGTCTGGTCATCCGTTAAGCTGTACTGTGTTTTTGCCATACAGATCGGGCAGTTGCCAAATCCCATATCTTCGAGCTGTTTTGCCTGTTTCTTTGCGTTTGCTGTCAGGACAACTCTGCTGCCACCGTAGATCTTCTGAACGATCGCATTCAGTTTGTCTTCGATTGAACCTTCCAGTTCGTATGCATAAGTAAAGTCGTTTGGCTGCTCGCACAGACGGATCACTTCTTCTGCCAGAGCTACGCCGCCTTCGCCGCCTTTTGCCCATACTTCAGACAGAACAACGTTTACGCCCAGTTCTTTACATTTCTCTTCAACCAGTTTCAGCTCTGCTTCGGTATCAGTCGGGAATGCATTGATTGCAACTACGCAAGGCAGTTTGTATACGTTTGTGATATTGCTTACATGTTTCAGCAGGTTTGGCATACCCTTTTCCAGAGCTTCCAGATTTTCGTTGTTCAGGTCTGCTTTTGCAACACCGCCGTTGTATTTCAGTGCACGAACAGTTGCTACGATAACAACTGCATTTGGTTTCAGGCCTGCCATACGGCATTTGATATCCAGGAATTTCTCAGCACCTAAGTCAGCACCGAATCCTGCTTCTGTGATGGTGTAATCAGCCAGCTTCAGACACATCTTGGTTGCTGTTACAGAGTTACATCCGTGTGCAATGTTTGCAAATGGTCCACCGTGTACGATTGCCGGTGTGTGCTCCAGAGTCTGTACCAGGTTTGGTTTCAGAGCATCTTTCAGAAGAGCTGCCATAGCACCCTGTGCATTCAGATCACCTGCGGTAACCGGTTTCTGCTCTGCGATCTTTCCATATGTATAACCAATGATGATCTTGGACAGTCTTTCTTTCAGGTCTGTGATGTCACGGGCCAGACACAGAACTGCCATGATCTCAGAAGCAACAGTGATGTCATAACCATCTTCTCTTGGCATTCCATTTGTCTTTCCGCCAAGTCCGTCTACTACGTTTCTAAGCTGACGGTCATTCATATCCACACATCTCTTCCATGTGATCTTTCTCGGATCAATGTTCAGAGCATTGCCCTGGAAGATGTGGTTATCGATCATAGCTGCCAGCAGGTTGTTTGCTGCACCGATTGCATGGAAGTCACCTGTGAAGTGAAGGTTGATATCTTCCATCGGAACTACCTGAGCGTATCCGCCGCCGGCTGCTCCGCCTTTTACTCCGAATACAGGTCCAAGTGACGGCTCACGAAGTGCTACCATAACTTTTTTGCCAAGCTTGCTCATTCCATCTGCCAGACCTACGGATGTCGTAGTCTTTCCTTCTCCTGCCGGAGTCGGGTTGATTGCAGTAACGAGGATCAGTTTGCCGTCCTCACCTTCTGTCTCTCTTAACAGGTTGTAGTCGATCTTTGCTTTATAATTGCCGTACTGCTCCAGATATTTACAGTCAATACCTGCTTTGTCTGCAATTTCTGTGATTGGAGCCATCGTTGTCTCCTGTGCAATTTCAATGTCTGATTTGAATCCCATGATGTTCGTTACTCCTTTCTTTATTAACCGCTTTTTGCGGTAATTAGCTGTTTTTGGGTAAAAAAATGCCGCACAAAAGTATAGGACATAATGTCCCGGATCTTTGTGCAGTAGCGGAAGCGACACCGTAACGCGGTAAACCCTTCGTTCGCTGGAAGCCTCCCCCTCCAACGACACTTTACGTACAATATCTACTCTACTCATATGCAAAGCTTCTGAAAACTTAAAAAGAATCAAAGCCTTTTTTGTATATATTTACTATATCTCACCTGTCTGAAAATGTCAAGTAGGAGAATTGAAAAAATCGTCCCTTTTCTGACAGGGAATGCGGCCAGTGAGACTCGAACTCACACGGTTGCCCACTGGCACCTAAAACCAGCGCGTCTGCCAATTCCGCCATGGCCGCGTGCTTTTTTATTATACAAAAGCAGGCACCCCCTGTCAAGTGTGCCTGCCTGAAAAATCTGAAAACTTTTGATTATTTCTTGATTTTAACGCTCTTTACTGTCGAAAACTGGCCAAGTGCTTTTTTACCGTTTACTTTTTTGTAAGCTTTTACTTTATAATAGTAAGTAGTTCCTTTTTTCAGTTTTGTATCCGTAAATGTCACAGTCTTTGCTTTTTTGATGGTTTTGACTGCTTTATATTTTCCGTTTTTCTTTGTTGCGCGGTATACTACATATCCGTCTGCATTTTTGATCTTTTTCCATTTCAGGACTGCTTTTTTACCTTTGGTATTCTTTACAGAATTCAGTTTTACTTTTGCTTTGTACGCAGTCTGTGTCTGGTTGTTATTACCATCATTGTTAATAACGGTGTTTGTTTCCGGTGCTTTTGTCTCCGTTTCTTTCTGTACTTTTACCAGGTCTTTGATAGCTGCATTCAGATCTGCTGTTGCAGCATCCACGCCAGACTGTGTAAGCGGTGCGGCCAGTACATCTTTCGCCTCTGCCAGTTCGCCTTCAAAAACTTTCCAGCTATCAGCCGTATAATCTGATTTTACCAGTTTTTCTGCCTCTGTGATGGCACTGATCAGTTTTGTGGTATCAATTTCCTCAGCAGTATCATTATCACCCAGTACATTTGCTTTTTCTGCTTTTACATCAAAGGTATAATCCTGATATCCCAGTGCATAGACTGTGATTCTCCAGTAACCGGTTCCGTCTGTTCCTTCCGGCAACTGGCAGCGAAGAGATTTTGTCAGTCCAAGCTGGATACCATTTCCTTTATGCATCCAGTTATCGGCTGCAAACTTTGTTCCGTAAGTTGCCAGCTTATTTGTGTAAGTACTGTCATTACCATAGTACTCCCAGCGTGTTGCCTGCATGTTATCGCCAAGATCTCCGTATGCATCGCCAGTCAGATCGACACGGATAAATGCGCCAAATTCCTTTGCATCATCTTTTTCTTTTACTGTTTTTATAATATTATCTTCATTAACCACTTTCTGTGCTTCATCTTTGATACCGGAACCAGTTCCTGTTGTTCTGGCTGAGAAAGAATAGCTTCCATCGGTATTTTTCGTTGCAACTTTCAGACCATTGGTATCTGCTGTTACCTCTGCTGTCTTGCTGTAAGAATGAAGTTTTCCTTCGGAGTATCCTCCCTGAATCGTCTGCTCATCTTCTGTCACGCTGTAGTTCTGGCAGAAATCTGCATAATCTTCTGTTTTGACTGCAACCGGAACATATTTGATTCCTTTTACTTCATAGTAATCCATGACTGCTGTTTTGGTTTCACCTTTTTCCGTGTAAGTGATATTTCCCTTATTGAACTGAATTCTGCTTCCATCTGTCAGCACTGCATAGACCGTAGTTGTCGTAACATCTTTTCCTTCTTCATCCTTTGTAATTACATCTTCTGATGTCCAGTAAGAAATATCATATGTTTTTCCGTCTTTATCATAAATGGTAGCACTGCACTGAAAACTTCCACGGTGCAGTCCATGATTGGTTGTTGCACGCGTTACCACATCAAATGCACCTTTATCCAGTTCACCTTTTGTATCCTTGTCTGCTGAAGAAGCAGTCATGTCACTTCCGCTCAGATAAACACCTTCATTTTTCCAGTATTCTTCCCAGTTCAGACCTGCGTATACATATTTGTAATCAGCATCCGTATCGGCTGCATTTACCGGTGCTGCTGCCGGGCAGATACCAAGCATCATAGCTGCTACAACTGCGATTGCCAGTGGCTTTTTCATGTTAAGGCTTCTTTTTTTCATGAGTATTTCCTCCTCGAATATTAGTGATGTTTGGATCAAAAAGTCTTTTGACCTTTTTCCCCTGGCATCATGTTAATTAGTTTATCTTATTAAAAGTTAGTATTTGCTAACTAATAATCAAAAAAAATTGGGTTTTTCCGGCTTCGGAAAGGAATTTTCCCTTTCCTGTTATGCCAGATGAAATATATAAAGCAATCCAAGCAAAATCAATGCTCTTAAAACCGTAAACCAGATCTCATTGCCGCGAAGTTTCGGCACTCTGGTATGAATGTTTCCTTTCGGACAGATATCCACACATTTCTGGCACTGGAAACATTCTCCCGGTGTCTCAATGGATGAACTCTCCGGAAGTCCAAGCTCTGCCGGACAGTTTCTGGTACACGCCCTGCATCCTTTGATGCAGTTTTCGCGATCTCTTGCCAGCGTCAGAAACGGCAGAGCCGGAAGCAGGGAAAATACTGCTCCCATCGGGCAGAAAAAGCGGCAGAAAAAACGTTCCTGCACACACATGCCGACCATCAGGATGACCAGCAGTACCATACCGATAGCATATCCGCCAGGTTTGAAGTTTCCTGCACGAAGCATGGAAAAAACTTCCCAAGGGCTTGTTCCTTTTGTTTTTGCATACACACCGGTGTAGCACGACAGAACAATCCACATCAAGATTATGTATTTTAATATATAGAAATATTTTGTGATCTTTTCCGGTATACGAAGCGGCTTTTTCTTAATCTTCCTGCAGCTCCACAGATATACCGCATGCAAGGCATCCCCAAAGCTTCCAAATGCACAGGCAAAACCACAGAAGAATCTGCCAAACACGATGGTGTAGACAGACAGTACGCACAACGCCGTAAGAAAACTTGTCATACTGACCATCTCGCCTGCTCCAATCTGTGTAAACATATATTTTACTCCCGAAAATGCAGCAGTAAATGCCGATGAAACCAGGATAAAGAACAGAAGCTGTATCCCGCATCTTAGATAGCTGTGTAATTGTTTTTGCCTTTTCTTATCAAGTTTCTTATTCATCCGCTATTCCGCCTTTTTAAGTGCCTGTGCTACCGCTTCCCTGATTCCAGTTGAGCTGAAGGTTGCCCCGCTGATGGTATCGACATCTGTCGACTGTGCTTTTACGATATCATCTATGATATCTTTTGCCATTCCAAAATAGGCACTGTCCTCTTTTTCTGCTTCTTTCACCGAAATATCGGTGATTTTTCCTTCTTTAACTGTCACTTCCACAACGACCGGACCGCCAAATCCCTGACCTTCCCCTTCGTAAGTGCCATCCTTCCAGACACCGCCTGTGTCTGAGTCACTGCCATCCGAAGAAGCATCTGCCGCCGTGTTTTCTGTTTTCTTTTCCTGCTGTTCTTTGAAAGCTGCGATTGTCTGTTTGCTGCCTTCCAGTTCTGCTGTCAGCCTGGCGATTTCATCCTGCTGGTTTCGCATTGCAAGCACGGTGTTGTAGCCGCCGACAAGAAGCAGTACCAGCACAAGGCTGCTCATCTTTATCCAGAATTTTTTCATCTGCTTTTCCTTTCTTTCTGTTTTATTCATTCTGCGGTGCAAGCTTTGCCTGCGAAACCGCCTGCTGGCAGGCTTCGATCAGTGCTTTTGACGAACAGGTCGCCCTGGTTACGGTGTCGATTCCATCCGTGCTGTTTTTCTCAAGGATCTGGGATACAATTCCCTTTGCAGAGCCTCTGCCGTTCGCCGCCCAGCCAATATACATTTTGTTGACACTGTCGTTATCATCGCCGTAAATATTGCTGATTGCCGTGATCTTGTCATTTTTAATGGTAACGGTCGCAAACAGGTTATAATCTGTAAAACTGTCTTCACCCGATGTACAGATCGCCGAAGCGGTGTAATCTCCATCCGCATAAACCTTTGGTGTTTCACTTTCAGTCTCAGATGGCTTCTCGGTTTCCGCCGGTTTCTCTGTCTCAGATGGCTTTGGTTTTTCACTTTCGGAAGGTTTTTCCGTTTCTTTTCCTTCCGTTGCTTTTTTTGCATTTTCCAGTGCATTTGTGATGGCTTCGAGAATTCCTTTCGAACTGTACGTTGCTCCGGATACGGTATCGACATCCGTGCTCTGTTTTTGTACTACTTTATCAATAACCGCTTTTGCCTTATTCAGAAAGGTTTCATCATCTGCCTCATTTTCCGTGATGACAATGGATGTGATCGTTTTGTTCTGGATCACCACGCCAACGGTGATATTTCCCAGATATCCTTCTCCGGTTCCATAATAGATACCGTCTTTATATGGTATCTTTCCGGTGGTCTGCGGTGTGGCATTTCCGGTCTGCGTATCGGTATTCTGGTTCTTTTTCGAAGTCGTTTTCTTTTTTTTCTTTTTTTCTGTGGTCTTTGCCTGATCCAGGGCATCTCGGATAGCTTCTACCAGACCTGCCGAACTGTACGTTGCTCCGGATACGCTGTCAACGTTTGTGCTCTGTTTTTTGATCACCGTATCAATCAGTGCAGATGCTTTCTGCATATAAGTACTGCCATCCTGATGTTGTGTGATCTGGATCGATCTGATCTTTCCTTTTTTGATGACCACTTTTACTTTTACAGTTCCGCCAAATCCGGTTCCGCTTCCATAATACGTACCGTCTTTGTAGGTCTGATTCTTATTTTCTTCCACTTTATTGATCTTGCCGCTACCGGACGCCGCCGATGCACTGCCTGTGGCTGCCGGTGGAGTACTGGTATCTTTCTCTCCGGTCAGCGCATTTTTCACAGCACTCATAATACCCCTGGAACTGTACGTCGCACCGGATACTACATCTACATCTGTTTTCTGTTCTGCAAGAATCTTATCAATCACACCTTTGGCTCTTCCAAAAAACGCTGCATCTTCTCCATCTGCGCTTTCCACTGTGATCGATGTGATCGTCTTGTCTTTGATCACGACTGAAACTTTGATTATTCCTCCAAATCCCTGTCCCTCTCCGGTATACGTTCCGTCTTTCAGATCAAAGTTTCCCTTGGAGGCTTTCTTTTTTTTCTCCGTTTCTTTTTTCTTTTTCTTATTAGATTGTTTTTCCTGCTGATCTGTTGTTTCTGTATTTTCACTCTGGAGGGGAATTTCTTCTGCTTTTACGTCATAAACGGCAGGTGTATACCCTTTCAGGGTTTTTCCCATACATGCTGCCAGTACCACAACTGTCAGCATCGGTGCAAATGCCGATATTTTTTTCCAGTTCATGCTGCTTTTCCTCCAGTTTTCTAAATTCCATTTTTATTCTGTTTACATCTCTGAAATGACATCCAGTTTTTTCACCGTTTCATCTGGTGTAAAAGAATCTGCAATGTTTTCTGTCACGGATACCGTTCCATCTTCTTCTACCAGGATTGCATCAAACTCTTCTTTATGTGCCCTCCAGTACGCAATCGCTTTTTCTTTTCCCATCACAAAAAGGGAAGTAGACAATCCATCTGCCAGTGTACCATCTGCACTGACGATCGTCACAGATGTCAGACCACTTTCTGCCGGATATCCGGTTTTCGGATCCAGGATATGCTGATAAGTCTTTCCATCCTGTTCAAAATAGCGCTCATATCCGCCGGATGTGATCACTGCCCGGTCCTGTGTTTCCAGAACACCCAGATAACTTTCGGTATCATTTGGATTCTGCACTGCCACACGCCACTTTGTACCATCTGTCTTTGTGCCAAGTACCTGCACATTTCCCCCAAGACTCACCATCGCACTGCTGATGCCATGTTCGCGGAAAATATCCATGATCCTTCCGGATGTATAACCTTTGGCAATTCCGCCAAAATCAATTTCCATCCCTTCCTGTACGAACGTGACCGTACGATCCTTCTCATCAAAAGTAATCTTTGAGGAATCTGCCAGAGGCAGAAGTTTCTTAAGAGTTGTCTCATCCGGGACTTTATAATTGCCATCTGTAAATCCCCATGCCTGCATCAGCGGATAAATCCCGATCTCAAAACATCCATCCGTACTTTTCCAGATTTCCAGTGCCCGCTCCAGAAGATAGGACGTATCCTCCGATATGCTTCCGCCGCCATTCTGATTGATCTGATAGATTTCGCTGTTTTCATCCCCTGTGGATAACAATGCATCCAGGCGTTCAATCTCAGCAACTGCATCCGAAACGGCTCCGGAAGCTCCTTCTCCATATGCCGTCACCGTCATATAAGTATCCATTGCAAAAATATCCTGACTTGCGACCTGCTGCAGATCCTCTGTCGTTTGTATATCTGTATTTTGCGCTGTCTCTTTCTGGCATCCAGCCAGCATCAGCAGACACAGGCACAATATGAAACCTTCCATGATGTTCTTCTTCATTATTTTACCCTGACCTTTCCTTTGTTTGTTAAAGCAAAGTTATGTTAGGATTTTCTAACGTTCGTTATCCTAGCATTACTGCTTTTTAATGTCAATCTCTTTCCTGCTTATTCATTGTTTTTTCTCATTAGTTTTGATTTACAGGAAAACAATTCCCTGTAAATGAGAAAAGCACCGACTTTCATCGATGCTCTCTTTTAATCTATGGTAACAGATGCTGCCGTGTCACAATAATGATCCTGATAGACACAGTAAATTTCATAATTTCCTTTTTCCATGCCACAAAGTGGAATCGGTATACTTTCTGTATGCTGCAGATACTGTTCTTCTCTTAATTTCAGGAATGAAAGATCATACACATAAGATGCATTTTCTCCTTTAAACAAAATCTGAGACACCTGACGATTCTGCATCTTTGCAAACAGAATCCCGGACATCTGACGAAATTCGATCACATTCTCCAGAACCTGCTGTGGCTCTTCCAGTGTTTTTGTAGTCTTTACTGCCGCCCGCAGAGTTCCACGGATGTAATTCTGCGGCACTTCCATTGCAAGTGACATCGTTTCGTAATCCGGATGCATCTCATTTGCCCGGTAGAAGGTAGTATTGATATGATACTGATTGAGCAGTTCCCCGCTTTCATAATCAAATTCATACGTCATACCACGTTTTTTTCCATCTTCTTTTGTTGTTCCGCACATGCCAAAGATATGTCCGCTTTCTGCGTCATATACAGTATTCGATGTAACATTCGCCCGCTTTACTGCCAGTTTTTTCTGCAGCGATACCGTCTTTTCCTTTTCATCCACGGAATAAACCGTTACATAAGAATCCGGCGCATCATCGTAATACTTTCCATCCCCGTCATGCGGTGTATGGTTGTCAAACATGGTGATCTCTACTGTATCCGGATTGCCATCCAGATCTGCATCTATCTGATAAACCGTATGCTGCCGGTAATGCCACATAAAATCTTCATCCGGTGTAAGAACATATTTTTCATATTTTGTACCTTCCCAGATTTTCGGATCACCTAAGATCCAGACGATCTCATGCGTTGTCCAGTTTACTTTCACAGCCGAGTTCAGATTTCTCGGACTGAGCAGTACCGTATCTTCTTCCGGCTGATAAGATACCGTATTCAGATGTGCCCAGTCGATGGTGTCCTGCGTATAACTGTTTCCAAACAATTCTGTCATCTTCAGACTGTTTACAATCTCTCCTGTTTCCCGGTCCAGTTCGATCACTTCATCATCTACATGATCTTCCAGCGTTCCGGTCAGAATCAGAAGATTGCCGCCGGCTTCTTTTTCTATGATCTCATGATGTGTTCCATTTGGTGCAAAATACATCCGCGTTGCCCGTCCAAGATAATCCATCTCATACATGACCGTAGAAAAAGACTTTGTTACAGAAGGAACATAACCATCATTATCCTGCATGATAAACGTCCCATCCGAAAGTTCAAAAATACCGTAGCTGGCTGTTTTGCGGTTCAGATACCAGCGGATATCCCCATTCACATCATAAGCATACGGATAATACGTTCTCTGACCGGAAATAATCGTCAGTCCATATGCCGATTCCCCCGAAGTGCTGACTACGGATACCATATCATCCATCTCTTCCGGAAGTCCGTCTGTCTGGACTGCCAGTTCCGTTTCTTTTATGACGTTCTCTTCGTCATCCAGCAGTTCGAGTCTGACCTTGTTCTCTGTTTTCGGATACAGTCCGATGATCGGTACGCGATGCCTGGTTGCCTTTGCAGTTATTCCGCTGACATCTGCTTCTTTTGTCTTTCCTTCCACCGTCACTCTGACACGACAGGCCTGATCCGTTTCAAAAACAGCCACACCGGTCAGTGGTGACATCTGATAAGGATCCATAATCACTTCCGGCTCTTCAAAAGAATATGCGCCCGATTCTGCTTCTGCAGTAATCTGCTGATCAATCTGGCCGGTCATGTCAACCAGGCTCTCTTCTCTGGTAACACCGGCTGTATTTTCACCATATGTACTATCTTCTGTCTGAAAAGAAACCAGATCTTCCATGCTGGCGTTCACTTTCACTTTCGTCCCATAATATCCGTAAAGATCGCCTTTTAACGGGATCTGCAGATCTAACATCCGGTAAATGGTATTGCGGATACCAATTCTTTTCCAGTAGCCAAGCCCCGCCACCAGTACTGCCAGACATATTCCTGCTGTAAAAATCCATCGTTTTTTTGTTCGCATAACTTCTTTCCTTTCTCTCTTATTTTATACCAGGATTTTTCTGTGATTCCAGATGCGCATTATAAAAGGAAATTGTGAGGGAAGCATGTTTTATTTTGCCCAAAATTTCCGTGAAACAAAAAAAGATACATCCGGAAATGTATCTTTTAAATGAGACATCGGGGATTCGAACCCCGGACAACTTGATTAAAAGTCAAGTGCTCT
>CAJMMS010000041.1 GCA_905214675.1 uncultured bacterium | reverse complement strand
AGCAGTTATTTGGTTATGAGCAAGTAGCAAAGCGGATTGCGAATATCCGCTTGACTATTAAAAGACCACTGCATTGCAGAGATTTTTCTCTGTTTTGCAGCAGTCTTTCTTTTTACTTCAGTTCCAGGACATTGTCGGCATCACCAAGTGCCAGCAGTGCGCCTTTTGGCAGGCGGTACGGATCCCCATATTTCAGACGTTTATTATTATAATATGTTCCGTTTGAGGAATAGTCTGTCACCTGATAGACTCCATCCGGCAGCATTTTGATCACGCAGTGCACACGGCTGATCTCACCATGTACGATCTGGATATCACTGCCTGTTTTTCTTCCGACCACACATTCCTGACCGAGATACATCGGGTACATCTGTCCCTGATAGACACCAAATGCTCCGTAAATATAGCCGGCGCACGGTGTATGTTCGGACGGTGCTTCATACGATGGTTTCTTTTTCGAGGAGAGTTTTACCAGCACCACGATCAGCGTAATGATCAGGATCACGATCACCACCATGGCAGCGATCACGATATACAGAAGCGTGTTGTCTTTTACGATCTCCATGCTTCCGTTTGATGTTGCTTTGTAGGTGGTATCGATCTTGCCGTCTCCGTCCTCATCTACATCGAGATAGGTGGCATCGGAAAGGCTTGTGCTGGATACTGCCTGCATGGATGAACTGACCGGAATATCCGGAAATTCTCTGGTATCATCGTATTCGCCCTGCTCGTTCGGGAATTTGACTGTGTACGTCATCTCACCGCCTGCATAACCTTCGATGTTGATATCATAGTCGCTCTCCATATCCAGGCGCAGAATCTTCACGTTGTCTACCCGTCCGCTGTCATCCTGCGTTTCATCATCATAGTAAGAAATACCGCCGGTATCTTCCTGCTCATCGGTTTTCACATCTTCGTAGGTAAGCGTTCCAAAAGAAGTACGCGTATTTTCCGAATCTTCTCTGGATGAAAGCGTCTCACCGCCACTTGTGACCGTCACATCGACCGGGCAGGCGATACGTACATAGACATAGGCTCTGCCGGAAATCTGGTTTGCGATATCATCAAAGAAAAATACCAGACTGTCTGCATCGGTTACTTCATAGTGCAGTCCCGGACTTGCCATCTGCTCCATCAGATGCTGTGCATCCGTCCGCTCGCTTCCGTATATGGCGGAAAAGAAACCAAGGGTATACACATAATAGCCTTTATTTTTCAGTTCTTCTGCATAGCGGATCAACGGTGAAAAATAATCTCCGTTGTCATTTTCTCCCTGATTCGGGCAGCCGTCGGACATCAATACTATGATTTTTCGGTCTGCTGTGCTGTTTGAAAGCAGCCTGTCTGCCTCCTCCATGCCGGAATACATATTGGTACCGCCAAATGCCCCCATCTCATCGACCTGATCCGTCAGATCTTTTTCTTTTTTTGTCAGACTGGTACACACATTTGCCGATTCCGAATACGTAACCAGTGCAACCCTGGAATCCTGTCCAAATACGGTATCCAGGAATTTGTAAGATGCATCTTTGGTCTGCTCCAGCGGTTCCCCAGCCATACTTCCGGAATTATCAAGCACCATCACTACATCACGGCTGACATTCTGTTTTGTATTTTTGTCGCTCTCGTTTGTTTTGGCTGTCTCTTTAGTTTTGTTTTTCGCGGTACTGGTGCTGCGTGCACGCTCCACCGCTTTCTGTGCATTGATCAGTGGATATTTGAAATTTTTCGATCCGTTATTTGTTGTGTATTCCAGACTTCCTTCCGCTGTCTTGCAGATGATATCCACAACCTGCGCACCGGTCAGATTTTTATTCACCGAAAAACACATCGCTGCCAGACCGGTTACATGCGGCGTTGCCATAGAAGTACCGCTCCAGCCATCCTCATATCCTGTAGATTCTACGGTACTGTAAATATCCACACCAGGTGCTGCCACATCGACACGATTTCCACAGTCGCTGAAATCTGCCATCTTGTATTTTCCCTTGCCAAGGTTTTCTGCCGCACCGACTACCAGGATCCGTTTTCTTACCTCTGCATTGGTGATCGCAGTAATATAGTCATAGGCTTCCACGGAACCGTCCTTCTGTGCATTGGAAATACGGTTATTAAAATCACTCTGATTTTCGTATTTTGCATATTCCTTTTTGTGGTCATTATTATAAGGAATATAACCATATGGTGCATCCGCATCATTGGCATCGGCACGGACATAGGATTCCGTGGAGTTTCCGTTTCCGGCTGCTTTACAGATCACAAAATCATTGTACTGAAGAAGATCCTCAAAAAAATCTCCCATAATCTTTGCTGAACTCTGTACTGCTATTTTCGCCGCCTGGTTTCCTCTTGCTGCCGCATATGTGACCACATTCGTGCCAATGCTCATGTTTACTACCCGGCAGCGGTTCGCATATACCAGATAATAAAAAGCCAGCTTTATTCCCATCTCTCCCTGATTCTGCTTTTCCAGAACCTGAAAAGAACTCGCATACAGCCTGGCTTTCGGGAATACACCGCACACACCGAGCTTATTGTTGTAGTTCGCCCCTATGGTTCCGCTGACATGCGTACCGTGGGAATTGTTCAGTACATTTACATTTTTGAAAATGCCATGAAAGGTCAGGTCTTCATGGTTATAAAACATATTGTCGTATACACCGACATTAACACCCTGCATGTCACTGTAATAATCCCATGCTTCCGGTGCGTGGATGGCTTCCATTCCCCAGGTAATACCGGTCGGATTTTTCTTTTTCCATTTGCCTTTCCACTTCGCATCGTTTGGATAAGTCGCTTCGATATTCATATCCATCACATGGTTGGCACCGCAGTTCTCAATCTTGTTACTGCTGCTTAACGCTTCCTTAATCTGGTCCAGTTCTTCTTTTGCATAACTCTGTGGAAATTTGATCTGATAAATGTTCATCATTTCAATTCTTCCGACAATGCTTGCCTGATACGGATCGATCAGTTTCTGCACTTCCTGTTCGGTCACTCCGGAAACAGTTGTGATCAGAAGCTGATTGTCCGCATACTGCAATCCGGATTCTTCATCAAAGGCGATATTTTCTTCTGCGATATCCTCGCTATACATTTCTCCGGCATCAACGGTTTCCTCTGTCTCATCCTCTGTGCTTCCCGTCTCAGAAATTTTGTTCTGTATACTGGAAGAGGGCTGTGTGCCACCTATCTGTGAAAACAGATAGATGCCGCAAAGCCCTACTATAAAGACAAAGATCATCACACATATGACAAGAACCGGAGCATTTTTTTCTCTCTGTTTTTTTCCCATACGCTCTCTCCCAGTCAGATCCTTACCGGTATCTGATTCCTGTCAGCCAAGCTTGATCTCATTGCTTCCGTCTGCAAGCTGCAGTACCGTTCCTTCCGGAAATACCAGCGGTACATCCTTCTGCAGTCTCACACCGTTTACATAAGTTCCGTTGGAGGAATGATCTTTTACAATATAAGTGTTCGTTGCTGCTTTATAGCGGATGCTGCAGTGTACGTTGCTCACATGTGGGGACTTGATCACCAGATTTGCATACTGCGGATTCTTTCCAACGACTACTTTGGAAGTCTCCGGAAGTGAAAATCCCTGACCGGTTGCCACACCTTTGATGCACATCACTTTTCCCATGACAGCCTGAGCCTGCTGTTTCTGCTGCGCTTCCATCTGTCTCTGGCGTTCCTGTTCTTCACGCTGTTTTTTGCGTTCCTTTTCTTCACGCTCCATCTGCATCCGCTGCTGACGCTGCTGCTCTTCCCATTCTCTTCTCTGGCGCTCTTCGTCCTGTATTCTCTGGTATTCTTCCGGAGTCACTTTTCTGCCATCCGGAAGTGTGATCCATTCCTGGCCGCCTACAAACATAGATACAACACTCAGGATCAGAAGCAGAACTGCCAGAACCAGACCTGCAATAAATGCAAAGCCATAAAAGCCCGCGATCAGTTTTTTAAGGATATCGGTTAAAGCACTGTTATTCGAAATCAGGTTAAATGCGCTGCCCAAAGACTGCTCTGCCAGATTTTGAATAGCATTTGATTTGGCTACCTTTCCCGGTGTCATAAACTGAAGATAGGAAAATGCCCCGATCACCAGAACACTGTAAGCCGTGCTGATACCAAGTGCTATGTATTTCACCCATCCAAGGACAAAACCAAGTATCATCAGAATCAGGACGATCAGATCCACGATGTATACCACCCAGAAAATGGTACGAAGCTGGTTGTATCCGGATCTTACCGGTGCAAACAACTCCATGGTTTCCTCATCCTCCCGATCTTCATTTGTCAGCTGGAAGAAAGTTTCCGCACTCGTTACCATAATCTTTCCAGCGGAAATATAGGAAAGATCCGTACCTTCTTCTGCTGCCGCTTTTAATGTATCGTCAAAATTGTCTGCCATCTGGTCCATGACATCCTGACTGAGATTTCCTGTGGTATCCAGTTTCTGTACTGTTTTTTTCAGACGGTTTCCATTAAACTGAAAAGCCGGCAAAAATAACGTGATCAGCATCGCTGCCAGCAGGACTACGCTGACGATCATCTGCCAGCCCTGCATTGTTTTCTTTCTGTTCATTTTTTTCTTCCTCCTTTAGCCTAACTTGATCTCATTGCTTCCATCTGCAAGCTGAAGTATGGTTCCAGCCTGGAAATTCATCGGCACATCCTTCTGAAGTCTCACACCGTCTACATAGGTACCATTGGAAGAGTGGTCTTTTACGATGTAAGAATTGGTCGCTGCTTTATAACGGATACTGCAATGTACATTGCTCACATGCGGAGAACTTACGATCAGATTTGCATACTGTCGGTTCTTTCCAACAACTACTTTTGAAGTCTCCGGAAGCGAATATCCCTGACCGGCTGCCACACCTTTGATGCACATCACCTGTCCCATGGCTGCCTGTGCCGCTGGCTGCGGCTGCGGAGCCGGAACTGGATCTGGACGAACTGGTTCCGGTGCCGGTTCTGGTTTGAATGGCATTGGACCTGGATCTGGCATTAAACCTGGTCCTGACATTGAACCTGGATTTGGCACCGGCTCCTGTGCTGCATCACCGATCACCATAGACACTACACTGACCACCAGAAGCAGTACTGCTATTACAATTCCTATAATATATGCACTGCCATAGAAGCATGCCAGCATCTTTCCGGCTTTGCCGGCGATATCCGCACTACTGACTCCAAAAGAGGAGAGCATATCATCCAATCCGGAAAATGCATTTCCACCCATACCCGGGCTTACAAAGCGGATCACTCCGAAAATACCTATCACTGCCACTGCATACACCGCATTGACTGCCAGTGGGATGATCTTATTCCAGCCAAGGACAAATCCAAGGATCATCAGTACCATCATCAGAATATCCACAATATAAATCATCCAGAACATCATACGCAGGGTGCCCCATCCGGATTTCAGACTTTCATGGAAAGATTCCAGATCGTTTTCTTCAATGTTCTCCTTTCCGCCAAGGAACTGCTCTGCACTTTTCAGCATGATCGTTCCCACGGAAATACTGGAAAGTTTTACATTACATTCCTCTTCAAAATTCTGGACTTCCTGATCTACTTCCTTTTCGATATCATCCATACTGAATCCACCCAGCACCCCACCAAGTGTCAGCATTTCTTTTGGAACAACCTTCTCTATCGCCTTACGTGCCGCTTTTCCATTAAACTGAAAAGCCGGCAGAAATAATGTAATCAACATGGCTGCCAGCAGAACGACACTGACGATCATCTGCCATGCCTGCAGCGTTTTCTTTCTGTTCATTTTTCTTTCCTCCTTTGGTTCATTCCTTTTTCTAACTCACACTACAGCAGACGGAATCTGTGATTTCCGATGATCACCACGCTGCCGCGGCGCACGGAAGTATATCTGCCTGGATACAGGCGTGATCCATCGCTTAAAAACATTCCACTTGCTGACTGGTCAAGGATCTCATAAAAACCACTCTGCGCATTATAGCGGATGGTACAGTGTATTCTGCTCACCTGTGCATCCGGAATGCAGACATTTGCCGTCTCAGAAGAACCGACTGTCAGCGTTCTTCCCTGAAGATAAATATTGCGTCCCACATACATACCGGTCATTCCCTGCATACCTGCCTGAAAACCATAACCGTAACTTCCGCCGCGGCTGCCGCTTCCGCCTGTGATCTTTCCGACCGCACGGTCCAGCGGCATCCAGAAATAGCAGGCATAAAAAACTGCCGTCAATGCCAGCATGATCCACAGTGCCAGCGTACCAACCCAGTAGCCACGGTAATTCATCCAGCCTCTGTGCAGAGCATTGACTCCATAATAAGATACATCACTTCCGCTGTACTCAGACGCATACATGATAATCTCTACCAGCATGATCGCTGCCACATTACAGATTTCCAGGATCGTCAGCAGCGTTCCCATTCTGACTCTTGAGAAAAACTGTACGAATGCACATACTGCCACTGCGATTGACAGCAGCAGTGCCAGAACAAAGAAAATAATGCTGACTGCCGAATGTGAAACACTGTATCCATAAGTTGGATAACCGATTGTAAAAACCAGATAGTGTATCAGAAACAGAATCACATTAAATACACATACAGAATACAGCATCGCGATCTCACGCAGGCGGAATGCCATGATCACGCCCATGCCGATCGAGGTCAGCAGCATCAGGATCCAAACCACATTTCCTGCTCCCATCGCCAGTGCGATCAGCGACATCAGTGCCACAAAACAAACCACACACCAGAGGACAAATTCTACTACAACACCTTTGGTTCTTCTTCTCGCTAATGCTGAAAAAATATTATCCATTGCTAAAGCCTCCCTTTCTTTTTATTTCAGCAGTTCCCTGCCTTCTTCCCTAAATTGTTCTATCGAAGCAATTCTTGCCGTGATCTCCGGTTCCATCGCATGTCCCAGCCATTTTTCCCACTGCTTTGCATGTCTGATCTTCGGTTTCTTCGGCAGACGGAGCTTTGTTTTCTCGCTCCCAAGTCTTTTTATCACATCGGGCGGCTTCTGCCCGGTCAACAGATAGTAAGTAGTTGCCCCCAGTGCATAGACATCTGTCCATGGTCCTTCGTCACGCGGAATACCTTCCCGTGCCGTCCGGTACTGCTCCGGTGCTGCATAATCAATCTTCAGAAATGCGGCACTTAAGACCGGCCTGGAGCTGAGTGCATATTTTGCTGCCCCAAGGTCGATCAGATAGATCGAGCCATCCTCGGCGCGCATGATATTTCCGGGACTGACATCACTGTGCACAAGCCTTTCTTCGTGCATGGCTTCCAGTGCATCCATGACCGGAAATAAAATCTGTTCCAGTGAAAGCAGATCATACGGCTGATAATCACGCGCCCGCATTTCACGCCCGATACTGATCCCGGAAATATATTCCATGACCAGATATGCCGTATCATTTGCTTCCACCACATCATAGACCGTCACGATATGCTCCGTATGTAAAAATTTCGCTGTGATCTTCGCTTCCTCATAAAAGGACTGTAGCCCGAAACGATAGGCTTCCAGCTTCTGCGAAGAAGTAACCGATACAAACGAGTCCTCACGTTCCGCCCACTCTGCCGGAAAATATTCCTTTACCGCGGCAAGACGTTTCAGATAAAGATCCTGGCAAAGATATACAATGCCAAAACCGCCGATGCCGATGCAGTCCAGGATCCGGTAACGCTCATCCAGCATCGTGTCACTGCAAAGTGCCTGCTCTTTTCGCGGATTCACGCCCAGATACTTCTCAAAGTCCGGCTCTTCTTCCGGTTCCTGCAAATCCTTCGCCTGCAAAACTGCCTGCACCTGTTCTTTCTTTTCTTCGGCATCCCTGACGGAAAACAGCAGTGTCCATTTACCGGACATTTTTTTAACCGCCAGGATCTTCACCGAATTTCCGGAAAGCAGATCCAATCTTTCCAGACACTTTGCAAGCCGTTGCAATTCTTCTGTGTCATTTTGCTTCGTGCGAAGAGCCAGCAGAGAAATGCCAAGCAGATTGTCATACATCCGCCACACTGCCTTATCTGCCATTTCGCAATAACACATACCCAGAAGATAACGCTTCTCAAATACCGCCCCGACCGTCCAGTCCATGACTGCGTCCGAAGCTTCTTTTTGATTCCAGCCACAATGCGGGCAGGAAGTCTGATCCGGATTCCATTCCCGGAAGCATCCCCGGCAAACTTTTATCTCCATAAGATGCCCTCCTTTACTCATGATACAGATCCCAGAACAGCTCCCCGATCGACTGGTAACGATCCTGCGGTTCGATGCTCAGTCCTTTGCAGATCGCCAGATCCTGTTCATCGGAGATTGGAACCCCCATCGCCTGCAGACGCTGCACCGTATCGTGCTCCCGCCGTTTGATGGAAGCTGGAAGCCGCACCCCGGTCATCAGGTAATACATGCTGGCGCACATGCTGTAGACATCCGTCCACGGTCCCTGATTGCCGTCCTTTTTGTACTGCTCAACCGGCGCATAACCATGTTTGAGCAGGATCGGTGCATTTTCACTGTTTCCATAGTTACGTGCCGCCCCGAAGTCGATCAGGATCGCATGCATATCTTTCCGGGTCAGCATAATGTTGTCGGGACTGATATCCCTGTGAATGATGTTGTCAAAATGAACTGCCTGCAGAGCTTTCAGCACATCTTTCAGAAGCGAAAGTACTTCCTCCGGGCGAAGCCTGCCGCCCCGCAGGGTTGCATATTTTTTCATGTCGATGCCGTCTATGTACTCCATCACAATATATGCCGTTGCATTCCCATAAAAGAAATCCCTTATGGAAACAATACCAGGCATCAGATAATAGCGCGACAGATTGGACGCTTCCTGGATATAAGCTTCCAGTCCCTTCATGTATGCAGACTGGATCTTATCCAGATGCTGTGTGTACGTCTCGGTATTGCAGCAGAGCGAAACTGATAACTGCTCCGAATAGCTGTGTCCGCTGAAATTGCGCATCGCAATCTCCCGCGGAAAATATTCTTTGACGCAAACCCGCTTTGCCTGATAAAAATCCCATGCAATGTAGGTGATTCCAAAGCCGCCTATTCCAAGCACTTTTCCCAGCAGATATTTGCCGTTCAAAATCTCATACAACGGAAGGCTGTTTTTCGGTTTTTTATAGCGTTTTACGTCAAACCCACATTTCGGGCATGGCATCCCCGGCCATTGCAGTTCGGTCATACAGCCCATACAGAGCTTGTTCGGATCGACTAATCTCTTTCCCACTTTGATTCTCACCCCTTTGCATGTTTGTCTCTATAAAAACTAATTATCAAATCCTCGTCCTGCATTATGTGAAGATCCGCCGCCGGAATTTCCGCCGGATGATGGTGCACTGTAACTTCCACCGCCATCATTACTTGGTGCCGGAGCCGGTGTCGGTGCCGGTGCTTCGGTTGCCGGATAATTTACCTCAATCTCAAAAAAGAGATTGCTGTTGTTCTCCGGATCATTTGCATCTTTTTTGAAATAATCCAGTGGATTCTCTTTATTTGGATCATTGCCAAGGTCATACACCTTTACTGACTGCACAGATGTACTTCCGGATGCTTCTTTTCCGTTTGGATATAAAAATCCACAACTTCCAAATCCCTGCTCATCCAGCAGATTTGCAAACTCTTTTCCGGTCTTTTTCTGGTACTCCAGAACTGTTCCGACCACCTGAATTTTCAGATCGGTATCACCCGGATTACTCTGGTCATATTCCGTATCTGCTGCTACGGTCTGACCTATAATATCACCCACTTCATGGCTGCCTTCGACTGCAAAATAACTGTCATCGATCATACCGGAGTCTTTCATGGATTTCTTTCCGGTGCGTTCTTTTGTATTTTCATCACTATAACGATACACCATCTGTTTTGGTATTTTGTTCTCAGTCTGGAACTGCGTGAAATCCGGAAGCTTCTGCCAGTAGAAGAAATCCGTCGCATAATAATGAATCTTCAGATTGTCACTGTAAGCAAACGTCTTGTCCTGATTCTTCCCATCTGCCAGCATTTTTTCTGTGATGTTTTCACTTCCGGTATCCAGACTGACCAGATCATAGTAGTTTGCTCCACCCTTTTCTTCTTCAATGAAACGGGTTTTATCACTGGTGTCGATACCCAGTTTTTTGGCGATCACAAAGGCATTCATGCCCTGCAGCTCGCTGTAGCGGACCTGCGTATTGTCACAGATCGTAAGGCTGAGCGTACCGGTTACTTCTGTATTCAGACCATTTTTTGTATAAGTAAGGCCTGCCAGCGTTGTACCTGCATTTGCATTTGCATCTGCTTCCGTATCTGCCCTGGTATTCGTATCTGCATTCGTCTCGTCACTGCTTCCGGTGGACGCATCATACAGCACCGTACCTGCCGGAATCGACTGTTCACATACCGTACCGCTTTCCTTTGACGCATCAAACACGGTGTTATCCATATTTAAGGTAATGTCCCAGCCTGCCCTGCGGTTCAGTTCTTTGACATACTGTTCTGCTTCTTCCTTTGTCTTACCGCGAAGATCCACCATGACCACCTGCGCATCCTCGGACAGTCCGGTCTGCTCTTTGTTGTTTACGGCAGTCATCACACCGATGCCCGTTCCGCCGACCAGTGCGATACACAGCAGACACAGTGCCACTTTTGCTCCCATCGGCAGTGCACCAATCCTTGCTTTCAGACCTTTCGGTGCTTCCTTTGGCAGGATCCAGGTCGGTTCGTACACTGGAATAAAAAACTTGCCATCCAGTGCTTCCATGAATTCTTCCGCACTTTGCAGACGGTATTCCGGCATCATATTCAGACAAACCATGATCGCCATTTCTGCCTGCTGCGGAATCGCAATTCCCATATCCGACGGCGGGATCAGTGCATCATCCTCCAGACGCTGGATTGCCGGAATCGGCTTCTGTCCGGTCAGCATCCGGTAGAAAAGTGCCGCCACCGCATAAAGATCGGTATACGGTCCCTGTTCAAATGTATTTTTGTACTGCTCGATTGGTGCATAGCCGGCTTTCAGCCACACATCGGTGCTGTTCTCCACCGCAGAAACATTTTTCGCCGCACCGAAATCGATCAGTTTTACGATACCTTCTTTTGTAACAAAAATATTGTCGGGTGCAATGTCTCGATGAAGCACCCCTCGTTTGTGGATCTCCTTCAATGTATAAAGAACGGTCAGGATAACTCGCCGGCTCCATTCATAATCTTTCTTGTCACCGGACTTTTTGAGGATGGTTTTTACATCCATGCCTTCCAGATATTCCATGACTATGTAACCGGTTCCATTCTCTTCGAAGAAATTGGAGATTTCCACAACACCCTGCACATCATGCAGAGCCGCAACGCTCCTCGCTTCTGCGAGAAACTGTTGCAGACCGCGCTGGAAACGCGGTACCAGTCTTTCATCCGTGACCATGACCGTCAGACCATCCTGCCCGCGTCCACAGTACTGCTCCGGATAAAACTCTTTGATCGCAACCTTCCTCTGTAACATCTGATCCCATCCGATGTAGGTATTGCCGAAGCCTCCGGCTCCCAGCGGATAGCCTGCAAGAAACTTTCCACCAAGAACCGTACCCGCTTTCAGAAACCGTGGCTTCTGCTGCTCAGGCTCCAGACTCTTCCCACACTCCGGACAGAAACTCGCTTTGTCATTGGAAATCTGCGACATACAATGATAACAAAGTTTCATCTATTTCCTCCGGTATATTCATTTTTTACATATCCCATGGATTTGAACTTGGCTTGTTTTCTGAGTTTCCGCCTGACGATGGTGCACTATAACCTCCACCTCCATTATTACTCGGTGCTGGTGCCGGTGCCTCTGTAGGTGGATAGTCTACTACGATTTCAAAAAACAGATTCCAACTGTTTTCCGAATCATTGGCATCTTTCTGGAAATAAGATAACGGATTCTCTTTGTTCGGATCTTTTTCAAGATCGTAAACCTTTACACTTTGGATTGACGTACTTCCAGAAGCTGTCTTTGCATTCGGATACATAAAACCAAAATTACTGAATTTGTTATCTTGCAGATAAGTCCCAAATTCTTTTCCGGTCAGTCCATTATACTCCAGGACGCTTCCTATTGCCTGAATTTCAAGTGTTGTATCACCTGGATTTGTATGGTCATATTCTGTACCAGCAGGTACTGTCTGACCTACGATATCTCCTACTTCATGCGTTCCTTCGATTGCAAAATAACTGTCATCAATCACACCTGCTTCTTTCAGAGATTTTTTACTTACTTTTTCCTTTGTATTTTCATCTGAATAATTATAAAACTGCTGTTTCGGTATGGCATCTACTGTTTTATACTCTGTAAAATCCGGAAGTTTCTCCCAGTAGAGAAAATCTGTTTTATAATAGGTAATTTTTATTGCATCCGGATTATAGGAAAATGTCTTGTCCTTGTTTTCTTCTGCTTTCAATGCATCCTTTGCAATTTCTTCTCCGTCTGCTTCCAGACTGACCAGATCATAATAATTTTCTCCGCCTTCCTCTGCCGGAACAAACTGCTCATTATTATCTGTCTTAATATCAAGTTTCTGTGCTATCTGATAAGCATTCAGATTACTGATTTCAGAATAGCTGACTTCTTTATTTGTATAGACACTGAGTTTGATCTCTCCTGTCAGTTTGCCATCTTCATCTTTTGTCCAGCCATCCGGTAAGTCTTCGCTTTTTGCCATTTGTAAGTCTACTTCTGTGTCTCCAGAAGCATCTGCTGCTGTTTCTTCTGTACTTGCTTCTTTTTCAGAATTTTCCTGCAGCACTTTTCCCGCTTTGACATCCTGTGAAATAATAATACCTTCTTTGTCCGGATCTTTGTTAAATTCATGACTTGTTTCACTTAAAGTCAGATTCCAGCCATTCTCTTTATTTAACTCATCAATGACTTCCTGTGCTTCCTCCATGGTTTTATTTCTTAAATCCCGCATAACTACTTCGTCGCTGTTATCCAGGTTTCCATTGCCGCCTTTCGTCATTTTGATCATGTATACACCACCGACAACAACCACGCAGGCAAGTCCGGCTACCAGTGCTTTCGCCCAGACTGGGAATTTTCCGGTTTTATTTTTCTGCTGTTTTACTTTGCGGCGTTTTACTTCACTGCTGTTCAGTTCCTGCAAAAATTCTTCCGCAGACTGCGTTCTGTCCTGCTGATATACATTCAGAGCATTCATGAGAGCATTTTCTATATTCTTTGGAATATCAATACCCATCTTTGACGGCTCTTTGAGGTCATCTGACAGAGCACGCTCTACGGATTCCTGCGGAACTTCACCCGTGATCATAAGATACATTACGGCTCCCAGTGCATATACGTCTGTCCACGGTCCACGCACCCCTTTGCTGCGGTACTGTTCTTCCGGTGCATATCCTCTTTTCAGAATGATGGAAAGACTCTTGGAATTTGCCGTCGTGACATAACGTGTTGCACCAAAATCTGTCAGTTTGATCTCACCAGAATCTGTCACCATGATCGTTTCCGGTGAAATATCACAATGTACAATATCCATACGATGTACATCTGCCAGACCAGCCAGAAGCTGGCGGATAAAATCCGCCGCTTCTTCTGCGCTGTATCGTTTTCCGCCATCCAGAATCTCTTTTAAAGTTCTTCCTTCGACGTATTCCGAAATCACATATCCCGTTTCATTTTCTGCCAGACAGTCATATACTTTTGCAATTCCTTTTTCGTCCTGCAACTGCTGAATCCGGTTTGCTTCGTTCAGGAAGTTGGTCAGTCCCTGTTCGAACTGTTCCTGACCATCTCCTGAATAAATCGTTACATCCTTTTCTCCTTCTGAACGAGTAGAAAAATCACTTGGCAGGTATTCTTTTACAATGACCTTCCGATTCATTTCTGCATCCATACCCATGTAAGATACAGTATGTCCACCATAGCTTAAGACACGCCCAACGATGTATTTTCCGCCAATGATCGTTCCCGGATCCAGATAGTAGGATTCCTGGCGAAGCGTTGTCTCATTAAATCCACAGTACGGGCAGGTGGAAAGATGATCTTCTATCTCATTCATGCAACCCATGCATAATTTCATATCTCTTTCGGTCCTTTCTGTAATTTAAAGTATCTCTTAGATTCTCTTAATAAATTTCTGAGAAACATTTTTTCCATAATAAGCAACGATTTCAAACGTAAGCTTATTACCTAATTTTTTCAAACCGCTTGATGATGCATTTATATAACAACGACTCTTACTGCTCTTTGGCTTACTCATATTGGCATCAAACTTTTTATTCAGAACACTCATCTTTTTAACACGTATCTTAACTCTGGTAGCACCTTTGATATTATACTGAAGTTCATAACGATAACCTGAAACACCACCTATAACGATTTTCTTTCTCTTGATTTTAATCTTTGGCGCTGCAATTTTCAGTTTCACATTTACGTTATACGCTTTACCATCCACTGTTACTTTTACAGGAATTGTTTTCTTAATTTTCACCTTAGACAGTTTCTTGGTTGAAGTCTTGATCTTTCCTGTTTTCGTATCCAGTGTGAAATATTTTTTGTATTTCTTCGCATTTGCAAGGGTGATACTACACTTAGAAGCATCGCTGATGAGGTTTGCTGTTTTACCCATGTAAACAGAAGTCTCTGTTTTCGGCAAAACAAATGTTTTTTCTACATAATCTTTGCAAACATCACAGGAATACTCGATTTTGCCTTCCTTGTCTGCTGTAGCTGGTGTTTCCTTTTTGGTAATTGTGTGACCTTTTGCTTTGATCACCCAGCTGTCTTTTGCAATCTCGTTCTTTCCGGCTACGTCTGAGAAGTACTTTTTACAGTCGCCACAGGTGTAATATTCACTGTTTCCGGCTTCCGTACAGGTTGCGGCTTTTGCTTCTGTTTTTGTCAGTTTATGGCCTTTTGCTTCGATTACCCAGCTATTCTCTGC
>CAJMMS010000040.1 GCA_905214675.1 uncultured bacterium | reverse complement strand
ATAATGAATTTACGATTGACTTTGGTCAGAATGTAACAATCAACAAATTTGAGTATGTACCTCGTTCATCCGGAACTTCTGTAAATGGTATTATTACAAAATACAAACTGTTATACAGTACTACAGAATCCGGAAATGATTTCAAAGAACTGACAAGTGGTGAGTGGGACGCAGACAAGACGGTTAAGACGGCAACGTTTGCACCGACTGAAATGCGAAGAATCCAGATCCGTGCACTTGCAACCCTGGACGATACAGCAACAAAGAATCAACATGTGACAGCAGCAGAATTTAATGCTTACAAATACATTGCAACAACACCGGTCATGATCGATACCGATGCACTCTGGAATGCAGTTCTGGCAGCACAGGACAAGGATCTTAGTATCTACACTGATGCAACTGCAAAAGCATATCAGGATGCACTGGATGCAGCAAAAGCAAAACTTGCTCTGGAACTGGAAGATGATATGACTCAGGAACAAGTAAACAATGCACTGGCAGCACTGACAGCAGCAATAACTGGACTGAAGGAAAAACCGGATAAAGGCAGTCTGACAACTGCAGTAGCTGAGGCAGGCAAAACAGACCTGAACGGTTATACACAAGAGACTGTAAATGCATTTAAAGCAGCATTGCAAGAAGCACAGAATGTGCTGAATGATGAAAAAGCAACAAAAGAGCAGGTCGAAAAAGCCCTGTCAAAACTCAATGCGGCACAGAAGGCGCTGAAGAAAGAAACAACACCGGACAACGATAAAACACAGCCAACTGCACCGGGTACCGATAAAACGAATCCGGCACCGGAAACAAAAGTACCTGCAGTTGGAACAACCGTTACCGTAAAAGGTGTACAGTATGCAGTAACCAAATCTGCGGCACAGGGTGGAACAGCCGAAGCCGTAAAAGTAACCGGAAAAGGCAAAAAGATTACGATTGCAGCAACGGTGAAGATTGAAGGTGTAACTTTTAAAGTAACTTCGATCAGGAAGAATGCAGCGAAGAAGAACAGTCGGATTACCAGTGTTGTGATCGGTAAAAATGTGACCAGCATTGGCGCAGGCAGTTTCGAAAAATGTAAAAAACTGGCAAATGTGACCTTCAAAGGAACAAAGGCAGTGAAGATTGGAAAGAAGGCATTTAAAGGAACTTCTGCAAAGATGAAAGTTGTTACCGCTAAGAAGATGCCAAAGAAAGCACTGGGCAAGCTGAAAAAGACTCTGAAGAAGAATGGAATCAGCAAAAAAGCAGTGTATAAAAAGAAATAAACGAAAGTATGAAAAAGAGATGCAGTTTCGGCTGCATCTCTTTTGTTAATTTACAGAAAATCACTTTTCTGTAAATTAACAAAAATCCCGCAAAACAGAATGGATCTTCTGCTTTGCGGGATGAAAAAAATCAGGCAAATTCAGCGCTCATTTTTATATTTTTCGAGAAGTTTGTGAATCTTGTCGGTCGGAGACTGTACGCTGGAAATGGATACATTATGATTCAGAGAATCAATAATGGATGCCAGGAATTTACTCATGTCTGCTTCCTGATAATAAGGACGGGTAAGCAGTTCCTTTGGACGATAATTGAGGTTCGTTGTTACGACCTTGCTGATGTAACCTTTTTCATAGTATTCGTCGAATTTTTCCAGTCCGTCTGTGAAAAGACCGAAAGTTGTGCAGACAAAGACACGGCCTGCTTCACGTTCTTTTAACTGTTTGGCAACATCCAGCATACTTTCGCCGGAAGAAATCATATCATCGATGATAATGACATCTTTTCCTTTTACATCGTCACCGAGAAATTCATGGGCAACGATCGGATTCTTTCCATTAATAACGGTGGAGTAGTCACGTCTCTTGTAGAACATACCCATGTCAACACCGAGAATATTGGAAAAATAAACAGCACGTCCCATCGCACCTTCATCCGGGCTGATGATCATCAGGTGATCGTTGTCGATCACAAAATCCGGTACAGAGTTTACCAGTGCTTTTAAGAACTGATAGGTAGGCATGAAAGAATCAAAGCCATGAAGCGGGATACTGTTTGACACACGGGGATCATGTGCATCAAATGTCAGAATATTGCTGACACCCATAGCCACCAGTTCCTGGAGCATCAAAGCACAGTCCAGAGATTCTCTTTTGGAACGTTTATGCTGTCTTCCTTCATATAAAAACGGCATAATAACATTGATACGTCTTGCTTTGCCGTCAGCGGCGGAAATGATACGTTTCAGATCCTGATAATGGTTGTCCGGAGACATATGATTTTCATATCCGTTTAAACGATAAGTCAGACTGTGATTTGTGACATCTGCCATAATAAAAAGATCACAGCCGCGTACAGATTCTTTCAGAACACCTTTTCCTTCGCCGCTTCCGAAACGTGGGCATTCACACTCCAGCAGATAAGAATCTGCACAGTAACCCTGCAGAGTGTCAGCCTGTCCTACATTGGTCGGAGATTCGTGACGGAAGGATACCAGATAATTGTTGACCTGATCTGCAAGAGTTCTGCATCCTTCCAGTGAAGCCAGCTTCAAAGGAGCAACGGGAATCGACTGAATGAGCGGTTCTAAGTTTGCCATATTTACCTCCTAATGCCGCAATTGCCGCATATCTTAAAATTTAACCCATGGATGCTTCACATTTTGTGCATCCTTATCATGTTAGTTATAACATTTCGGAATTGGTGCGTCAAGAAAATTGTAGGATTTTGTAAAAACACTATGTAAAGAAAAATTTCGCTTGCTTGTATTTGATGACTCTTGTATACTTGATGATAAAGATGATTGAAAGAAAAGGAAAAGAAGATCTATGAGAAAAACAGGCAAACATATCGTATCAAAAGTACTTCCGGGAAGTATTGCAGAAGAACTGGAAATCGAACCGGGAGACGAGCTTCTTTCCGTGGGAGGGAAAGAGATTGAGGATATTCTGGACTATCATTATCTGATGAACGATGAATACGTAGAACTTCTGATACGTAAACCGAACGGGGAAGAATGGGAGCTTGAGATAGAAAAAGAATATGAAGATGATATCGGGATCGAATTTGAAAATGGTCTGATGGATAATTATCGTTCCTGCCACAACAAATGTATCTTCTGTTTTATCGATCAGATGCCAAAAGGCATGCGTGATACGCTTTATTTTAAAGACGATGATTCCAGGCTTTCTTTTTTGCAGGGAAATTATGTCACCCTGACCAATATGTCCGATCACGATATCGACCGTATCGTTTATTATCATATGGAGCCGATGAACATTTCGTTTCAGACGATGAATCCAGAGCTTCGCTGTAAAATGCTGCACAACCGATTTGCCGGAGAAGCCCTGAAAAAAGTAGACCGTTTTTATGAAGCAGGGATTCATATGAACGGCCAGATCGTTCTGTGCAAAGGAGTCAATGACGGGGCAGAGCTGGATTTCAGCATACGCGAGCTGACAAAATATCTCCCTTATCTGCAGAGCGTTTCCGTTGTTCCGGTCGGTCTGTCAAAGTACCGGGACGGTCTGTTTCCACTGGAACCTTTTGAGAAAGAAGATGCAAAGAAAGTACTGGATCTGATCCATGGATGGCAGGAAAAGGTCTGTCAGGAATACGGCATCCATTTTATCCATGCTTCGGATGAATGGTACATTCTGGCAGGACAGCCATTTCCACCTGCGGAACAATATGACGGTTATCTTCAGCTTGAGAATGGCGTCGGCATGATGCGGCTGCTCCTTGATGAAGTAAAAGAAGAGATAGAAAACCGGACAGGCGATGACCGGAAACATACCGTTTCCCTTGCAACCGGACTGCTGGCAGCACCTGTCATACAGCAGATCGCAGATCAGCTCTGCGAAAAATATCCGAACGTGACCATCCACATCTATCCGATCATCAACGAGTTTTTCGGTGAAAAGATCACGGTTTCCGGACTCCTGACCGGACAGGATCTGAAGAAACAACTGACTGGCAAAGAACTTGGAGGACAGCTGCTGCTTCCGTGCAATATTCTCCGTACCGGATACGATGTTTTCCTGGATGATATGACCGTGGGCGAACTGGAAAAATCTTTACAAGTGGATATAAATATTGTAAAATCAAGCGGTCGGGCGCTGATCGAGGCCCTTTTATTAGAAACAGAGACAATCGAACATTCCTATACAGATGAGGTGAATAAATATGAGTAAACCAATCGTAGCCATTGTGGGGCGGCCGAATGTCGGCAAATCCACACTTTTTAACATTCTTGCCGGAGAGAATATCTCCATCGTCAAGGATACACCGGGCGTAACGCGTGACCGTATCTATGCGGACGTAGAATGGCTTGGCAAAAGTTTTACCATGATCGATACCGGCGGTATTGAGCCGGACAGCAGTGATATCATCCTTTCTCAGATGCGTGAACAGGCACAGATCGCGATCGATACCGCAGATGTGATTATTTTTATGACAGATGTAAGACAGGGACTTGTAGATGCGGATGCCCGCGTGGCAGATATGCTCCGTCGTGCGAAAAAGCCGGTGATTCTGGTCGTAAACAAAGTGGACAGTTTCCAGAAGTTTATGGCAGACACCTATGAGTTTTATAATCTCGGTATCGGTGATCCGATTCCGATTTCTGCATCTTCCAAACTGGGGATCGGCGATATGCTCGATGAAGTGATCCGTCATTTCCCGGAACATGATACCGAGGAGGAAGAAGATGACAGACCGCGTATCGCTGTTGTCGGCAAACCAAATGTCGGCAAATCTTCTATTATAAACCGACTGCTCGGTGAGAACCGCTGTATTGTATCGGATATTGCCGGAACGACGCGTGATGCGATCGATACGGCAGTGAACTGGAACGGCAAAGAGTATGTCTTTATCGATACGGCAGGTCTTCGAAGAAAGAGCAAGATCAAAGAAGAACTGGAGCGTTACAGCATCATCCGTACCGTGACTGCGGTGGAACGTGCCGATGTTGTCGTGATGGTGATCGATGCCGTAGAAGGGATCACGGAGCAGGATGCCAAGATCGCGGGAATTGCCCATGACCGGGGAAAAGGCATCGTGATCGTAGTCAATAAATGGGATGCGATCGAGAAGAATGACAAGACGATCTATAAGTACACCAATGAAGTCCGCAATACACTTTCCTATATGCCGTATGCAGAGATTATGTTTGTCTCCGCACTGACCGGACAGCGTCTGGTAAAGCTGTTTGATATGGTTGATACGATCATTGAAAATCAGACCATGCGTGTACAGACCGGTGTGCTCAACGAGATTATGACAGAGGCAGTGGCCATGCAGCAGCCGCCTTCCGATAAGGGCAAACGCCTGCGTCTGTATTACATCACACAGGTGGCGGTAAAACCGCCTACATTCGTGATCTTTGTCAACGACAAAGAACTGATGCATTTTTCCTATACCAGATATCTGGAAAACAAGATCAGAGAAGCGTTCGGGTTTCGCGGAACTCCGCTGAAATTTATTATCCGGGAACGCGGAGAAAAGGAGAAATAAAATATGATACGTCTGTTATGCCTTGCAATCGGATATCTGTTCGGATTGTTTCAGACAAGCTATATTTTAGGAAAAGCACATGGGATCGACATCCGGGAATACGGAAGTCACAATGCCGGTACCACCAATATGCTGCGTACAATGGGACTCAAAGCCGGTCTTCTGACCTTTGCCGGGGACTGCGGCAAGTGTATTCTGGCGGTGGTGCTGGTCAGAGTTGTATTTGGCAAAACACATGCGGATATTCTGCCGCTGCTTGAGTTTTATGCGGCAGCGGGGACAATCCTGGGACATAACTATCCATTTTATCTGGGATTTCGCGGCGGAAAAGGGATTGCAGCAACTGCAGGGCTTGTTTTGTCCTTTAACTGGATTATGGCGATCTGCGGCATTATCATTTTTTTTACCACTTTTTTTGTGACACATTATGTTTCCCTTGGATCGCTTCTTGTTTATGTCGGGATCGTGATCGAAGTGGTTGTACTTGGACAGAACGGATTTTTCCATATGACACAGCCGCACCTGTATGAACTGTATGCGGTTGCCATTTTTCTGGCCGTGCTGGCATTCTGGAAGCATCGTGAAAATATTAAGAGGCTTTTATCCGGAACAGAACGGAAAACATATCTTTCATCAAAAAATAAAAAGAAATAGAAAAGCAAAATAAAAACGAAAAATAAAAAAAGGGGGCTTTCTTATGGCAAAAATTGGTATTATCGGGGCCGGAACATGGGGAACAGCACTGGCTGTGCTGCTGAACAACAATGGACATGAGGTGACGATCTGGTCGATCATCCCGGAAGAAGTGGAGATGCTCCGTACAAAGAGACAGCATGAAAAGAAACTGCCGGGGGTTGTGCTGGCACCAAGCATCGGTGTCACCGGTGACCTGGAAGATGCCATGGCAGACAAAGATGTGCTTGTCCTGGCAGTTCCTTCTCCGTTTACAAGAAGCACGGCACACAGTATGCGTGCGTTCTGCAGGGAAGGACAGAAGATTGTTGATGTGGCAAAAGGCGTCGAAGAAAAGACACTGATGACACTGTCACAGATCATTGAAGAAGAGATTCCGCAGGCGGATGTGGCAGTGCTTTCTGGTCCAAGCCATGCGGAAGAAGTTGGAAAATGCATTCCGACAACCTGTGTTGTGGGGGCACACAGCAGAGAAACCGCAGAATATCTGCAAAATATTTTTATGAGCAACGTCTTTCGTGTATACACGACACCGGATATGCTGGGCATGGAACTGGGCGGTGCCCTGAAAAATGTGATCGCGCTGGCAGCGGGTATGGCAGACGGACTGGGATACGGTGACAATACAAAAGCAGCACTGATCACCAGAGGTATTGCGGAGATCGCACGTCTGGGAATCAAGATGGGCGGTCTGCCGGAGACCTTTTACGGACTGACGGGTATCGGTGACCTGATCGTGACCTGTGCAAGCGTTCACAGCCGCAACCGCAAAGCCGGATATCTGATCGGACAGGGTAAGGGCATGCAGGAAGCGATGGATGAAGTCGGTATGATCGTAGAAGGCGTTTATTCTGCGAAAGCAGCAATCCGTCTGGCACAGAAATATCAGGTAGAACTTCCGATCATTGAGCAGGTAAACAAAATCCTGTTCGAGGACAAAAAAGCAGCCGATGCATTAAATGATCTGATGTTGCGCGATCCGAAGACGGAGTCGGATGCCGGAGCGTGGAAGTAAAAGAAAAGCATTGACGAAGAGCTCTCCTGGGTGTATAGTATTATTCATAAGCGGACACTTTACTGGATGAAAGCGTGAAAGCATAAAAGCGTTAAACTGGTAAAATGTTCAGAAAATGAAACAGAAACAGGAGAGGAAAAAGAATATGAAAAAAACACTGGCATTTTTATTATCACTGGGACTGACCGTTTCCATGCTTGCAGGATGCGGAAGTAAAAACACAGAGACAACAGCTTCTACGGATGCACAGACAGAGGCAGCAGGCAGCGAAGAGAGCAAGACAGATGAGAGCGCAGCAGCTACGGCATCTGACAAAACATATAAGATTGGAGTTCTTCAATATGTACAGCACGATGCACTGGACGCTTCCAACGAAGGATTTTTTGCAGCACTGGATGATCTGGGTGTAAAATATGATGCAGATCAGCAGAATGCAGCAGGAGAAGCTTCTTCCTGTCAGACAATCTCGGAAACACTGGTAAACGACGGCGATGATCTGATCTTTGCAATCGCAACACCGGCAGCACAGTCGGTAGCAGGTGCTACAACCGATATTCCGGTTCTGCTGACAGCCGTAACAGATCCGGCAGAATCCGGTCTGGTAGAGTCCAACGATGCACCGGGCGGAAATGTAACCGGTACTTCTGACCTGACTCCGGTAACCGAGCAGATCGATCTTCTGAAAGAGCTGATCCCGGAAGCAGAGACTGTCGGTGTTCTGTATTGTTCAGCAGAGTCTAACTCTGTACTGCAGGCAGACATGGCAAAAGAAGCATGCCAGGCCGCAGGTCTGGAAGCAGCAGATTACACCGTTTCAAGTTCAAATGAGATCCAGACCGTTGTAGAATCCATGATCGGAAAAGTAGATGCGATCTACGCTCCGACGGATAATATGATCGCAGCAGGTATGGCAACCGTAGCCATGATTGCAAATGAAAACAAGATTCCGGTTATCTGTGGTGAAGAAGGAATGGTAAAAGAAGGCGGACTTGCAACTTATGGTATCAACTACTACAAACTTGGTTACAAGACAGGTGAGATGGCAGCAAAAGTCCTGACAGAAGGTGCAGATCCTGCTTCCATGCCGATCGAGTATCTTTCCGCAGAAGAGTGCTCCCTGCTGATCAACAAAGAAACAGCAGATACACTTGGCATTGATGTTTCTTCTTACGATGCAGATTCTCTTTATACCGCAGAATAAGAAAATAAGGTTTCGGGCAAATAAAAATAAGAAAAACAAAGACGAGGGAGGCAAAGTGCTTCCCTTATCTTAGCGAATATGGAGGACAGTATGAGTGGTGTAGCACTTGCGATGCTTGGAGCGGTGTCTCAGGGTGTGCTCTGGGGACTGATGGTTCTTGGCGTTTATATAACTTATAAGATATTGGATATTGCCGATCTGACGGTAGACGGCAGTTTTGCACTTGGCGGATGTGTCTGTGCGGCAATGATCGCAAACAAAGGCATGAATCCGGTTCTGGCAATTTTTATCGCACTGCTTGCAGGACTTGCAGCCGGAGCAGTGACCGGATTCTTACATACCGTATTCGATATACCGGCGATCCTTTCCGGTATCCTGACACAGATCGCACTGTGGTCGATCAATCTGCGTATCATGAGCGGAAAGTCCAATGTTCCGCTTCTGAAAGCACAGACAATTTTTTCAGAAGTTGTAAAAAGTACCGGACTGACTCAGTCTCAGGTTTCTCTGATCGTCGGACTGATCATAGCGGCACTGATGATCGTTTTCCTCTACTGGCTGTTCGGAACGGAGATCGGTGCGGCACTGCGTGCTACCGGTAACAATGAAGCGATGATCCGTGCCCTTGGTGTCGATACCAGAAAAACAAAAATGATCGCACTGATGCTCAGCAACGGCCTGGTTGCAGTGTCCGGAGCACTGGTATGCCAGAGCCAGAAATTTGGTGACATCAATATGGGAACCGGTGCCATTGTTATTGGCCTGGCTTCCATCGTTATCGGTGAAGTGCTTCTTGGAAGACTGCGTTCTTTTGGAAGCCGCCTGATATCTGCGGTTGTCGGTTCGGTTGTATATTTCCTGATCCGTGCGATCGTACTGCAGCTTGGTATGGATGCGAACGACATGAAACTCCTTTCCGCAGTGATCGTTGCACTTGCACTTTGTGTTCCGGTTGCCATTAACAAATGGAAGATCAGAAGTGCTTATAAGGAAGGGGGAAATGACAATGCTTGAACTTCATAACGTAAAAAAGACCTTTAATAAAGGAACGATCAACGAGAAAAAGGCTCTGCAGGGACTGGAACTGACCCTTCAGTCGGAAGATTTTGTGACGATCATCGGCGGAAACGGTGCTGGAAAATCAACGATGCTGAATATGATCGCGGGCGTTTATCCAATCGATGAAGGAAAGATCATTCTGGATGGAACGGATATCTCCAGAAAACCGGAGCATGCCAGAGCAAAATATCTGGGAAGAGTATTCCAAGACCCGATGAAAGGAACGGCGGCCGGCATGGAGATCCAGGAAAATCTGGCACTTGCATATCGCCGCGGCAAAAAACGTGGACTGAAATGGGCGATCGGAAAAGATGAGCAGGCATTTTATAAAGAACAGTTAACGGCACTGGATCTTGGACTGGAAGACCGTATGACAAGCAAAGTCGGATTGCTTTCCGGCGGTCAGCGTCAGGCACTGACCCTTCTGATGGCATCTCTTCAGAAACCGCAACTGCTTCTGCTGGATGAGCATACGGCAGCACTGGATCCGAAAACGGCTGCAAAAGTACTGGCACTTACCGAAAAGATCATTGCAGAGCATCATCTGACAGCCATGATGGTAACGCATAACATGAAAGATGCGATCCGCCTTGGAAACCGTCTGATCATGATGCATGAAGGACGGATCATTTATGATGTGGCCGGAGAAGAAAAGAAAAATCTTCAGGTCAGCGACCTGCTTGCCAAGTTCGAACAGGCAAGCGGCGGAGAATTTGCAAACGACAGAATGATGCTTGCATAAGCAAAGGAAGCATGGAGTTTTCCTTATTAGTTAGAATAAAACAATCATCGAAAAGCGGAAAAAGCTTGCTGATTTCACGATAATGTCTTATCATGGAATCGGCAGGCTTTTCTTTTTACCTGGATGGAAACGGGGGGATGCAGATGCAGTGCAAACGTTGTAAAACGATTTTCAAGTATGATAAATATGATGGGATCTGTCCACAGTGTGCCTATTTTAACCGGCCGCCTGGAATGGAAGAAGTCGATCTTTTCGAGGATGACGAGCGGTTCCGGATGGAGGAGTATGAACTTCCACAGATGGAAGGAATCCACAGGGAACTGCACAAAAAATATGACAGCAATAAAAAGCCACATAAAAAGACAAAAACTGCAAAAAATAATGCCGGACAGTATTCTGATTATCTGGAAACAAGAGTAAAGGAAAACAGGAAGGAAAAAAAAGATAACACAAACAACAGACTGCGTATAATTATTTACCTGATCACGGCAATTATAGCTATATTATTTTATATATTTGAAAATATGATGTAAATTTTTGAGAAAGTAGAAGTTTCGTCGATATCTCTGAGATTATTGAAAAAAATACATCTTCTCTTGTTGAGAATTCATAAATGCTGTGTTATAATGTTGTCAATATAAGGGTATTTGCGTAATTTTGCAGGTACAGAAAGGAGTAGATAGGAGTGCATATCGTAAAAGATGAGAATGGCAATGTTTGCCCTCATGGACATGAACACAGCCATGAGCACGGACATACGCATCCGCATGACGGTGCATGTCAGGAAGGATGCAGTGGATGTGAGACGCATGATCCGAAAAAAGAAAACATTGCACTTTTGACATATATGCTGCAGCACAACGAACATCATGCTGCAGAACTGGACCAGATGGCTGAAAAATTGCGGAAAGCCGGCATGGATACAGCGGCGGAACAGATACGCAAAGCGGTTGATGAATTCCAGAAAGGCAACCTGTATCTGAGTGTTGCACTTGCCACTGTAAAAGAAAATTAACAGGAGGCGAAATTATGTGTCTTGCAGCAGTATACAAAGCTCAGGATCCGGAGACGAAACTGTTTGAGTTTGTGAGCAGGATCGATGTCGATGGAGAGACGATCACCCTTACGGATGTGATGGGCGAGCAGAAAGTGGTAGAAGGTACTATTGTAATGGTAGACCTTGCCAACAGTATTGTGAAGATCAACTGCGTGGAATCCTAGCAGTTATCAATAAATAAAATTAAAATAAAATGGAGGTATGTTAACTATGAAATTATCTGAAAAGATGAAAGAGAAGCAGCTTCTCTCTTTTGAATTATTCCCACCAAAAACAGAAAAAGGTATGGCAAATCTGCCGGGAACGATCGATCATCTGATGGAGTTCAAACCAGAATACATTTCCTGTACTTACGGAGCCGGCGGCGGAAACGTTGGTGCAAACCGTGAAGTATGTCAGATGATCAAGAAAGCAGGTTCCATCCCTGTAACACATTTCACCGTAATCAAAAATACAAAAGAAGGCATCAGAGAACAGTTAGATCAGTACCTGGAAGAAGGCGTTGACCATATGTTGGCACTGCGCGGTGACTTCCCGATGGGCGAGACAAGCACCATGGGAGATTTCGATTACGCTACAGACCTGGTAAAATTTGTCCGTGACCAGTACGGCGACAAGTTCGAAATCGCAGTGGCAGGATCACCGGAAGGCCACATTTCCTGCCGAAGCCTGGAAGCAGATATCGCAGTTTTGAAACAGAAACAGGACAATGGTGCAGACTACATCATGACACAGCTCTGCTGGGATATGGAACAGTTCAAATACTGGCTGGATGCAATCCGTAAAGCAGGTGTTACCATGCCGGTAGACGTAGGAGTTATGCCGATCCTGGATCAGGCAGCTACGATCAATATGGCACTGTCACGTAACGGCTGTGTAATGGATCGTGAACTTTCCAGACTGATCTCCAGACACTGGCTGTTCCCGAACCCATTTGCAGCAAAAGATGCAGAGGGCAAACCGTTTGATTTATTCTACGACAAGAAAGTTGCAGAATTCAAAGAAGAAGGTATCGAATACACGATCAAACAGATCGATACATACCGTGCACTGGGCGTTGAGGGCATCCATCTGTATGCACTGAACAAATGGAAAGATGTTTCTGAGATCATCAACCGTTCCGGTCTGCGTACACTGGTATAATTTAAGAAACAGGTAACAGGAGGAAATATTTATGGCACAGGTAATAGCCGTTGCAGGAAAAGGCGGCGTGGGAAAGACAACGCTGTGCGGGCTTTTGATACAGTATCTTTGTGAGAAAGGGAAAAAACCGGTTCTTGCGGTGGATGCAGATGCCAATTCCAACTTAAACGAAGTACTTGGCGTTGAAGTGGAGATGACACTCGGTGAAGTTCGTGAGCAGATTGAAAATGCAGCAAACAGTGCAAAAAGCCCGATCCCGCCAAGTATGTCAAAAGCAGACTATGCAGAGATCATGATGAATCGCTGCCTGGTCGAAGAAGATGACTATGATATGCTCGTCATGGGCAGGACACAGGGCAAAGGATGCTACTGTTTTGTAAATGGTCTGCTTCAGGCACAGGTACAGAAACTGACACCGAACTACAAATACATGGTCGTAGACAATGAAGCAGGGATGGAACATATCAGCCGCGGCATCTTGCCGAAAGTTGATACCGTCATTCTTGTGAGCGACTGCTCCAGACGAGGCGTTCAGGCAGTTGGACGCATTGCCGGACTGGTGAAAGAGTGCGGACTTAATCCAAAACAGATCGGACTGATCGTAAACCGTGCACCGGAAGGCAAACTGAACGACGGAACAAAAGAAGAGATTGAGAGACAGGGTCTTACGCTTTTTGGCGTCGTTCCGCAGGATCAGGAAGTCTATGAGTATGACTGTAACGGAAAGCCAATGACAGAGCTTCCGGAAAATGCAGCGGTAAAAACTGCGCTGTATAAAATACTGGACTCTATCAGCTTATAAAGCACAGCCCCTTACGGGAAGCCGTGAGGGGATTTATTTCAAAACACCATATCCCATGGGGGCGGATAGGATATGATCTGAGAAAACCTGTGGGATGGGAACCCATAAACAAGGAGGTAGATGATGGGAAACTTTAAATTGACAACCGTTGAAGAATTCGAAGCGGCTACAGAGAAACTTCTGGAAACAGGGAAAAAAGTAGGAGCAGATGCATGGCAGTACCGTGCAGCAAAACAGACCCCACACTGTAAATTCGGTGAGCAGGGTGTCTGCTGCCGTATCTGTGCAATGGGACCATGCCGTATCACACCGAAGGCACCAAGAGGTATCTGTGGATGCGACGTACACGGTATTGTAGGACGTAACTACCTGAAATTTACAGCAGGCGGAGCAGCAACACATTCCGATCACGGACGTGAGATCTGCCACACACTGTACTGTGCAAAACCAGAAGGACCTTACAAGGTAAAAGATCCTGAGAAGCTGATCCGCATCGCAAAAGAATGGGGTGTTGAGACAGAAGGAAAAGATATTTATGATCTGGCACACGAGATGGCATATCTGGGAATGAGCGAGTACGGTAAAGTATTCGGTACACAGAACTTCTTAAAGAGAGCTCCGAAGCATACACAGGAGATCTGGGAGAGAGAAGAGATCGCACCAAGAGCGATTGACCGCGAGGTATCATGTTCTTTACATATGTCCCATATGGGATGTTCTTCCCTGCCTGAGGCACTGATCCGTCAGTCCTTAAGAGCTGGTCTGTCTGATGGATGGGGCGGTTCCATGGCCGGTACTGAGTTCTCAGACGTACTGTTCGGAACACCGAAGCCGATCGAAACAGAAGCAAACCTGGGTGTTATGGTTGCTGAAAACGTAAACATCGTTGTTCATGGACATGATCCATCACTGTCTGAGATGATTTGTGAATATGCAGATGATCCGGAAATGATCGCTTACGCAAAAGAAATGGGAGCAAAGGGAATCACCGTATCCGGTGTATGCTGTACTTCAAACGAAGTTGCAATGCGTCGTGGTATTCCGATGGCAGGTAACTTCCTGCAGCAGGAAAACGTAGTACTGACCGGTGCATGTGAAGCAATCGTTGTAGACGTTCAGTGTATCTTCCCGGCACTTGGCCCTCTGAGCAAATGTTTCCATACCAAGTTTGTGACCACTTCTCCGATCGCACAGATGCCGGATGCTGAGTACATTCGTTTCAATGCAGAGACAGCAGGAGAAAATGCAAAAGCAATCGTTAAGATGGCGATCGAAAACTTCAAGAACAGAAAACCGGAACTGGTACATATCCCGGATATGAAACAGAAAGCAACGGTTGGATATTCTGTAGAAGCAATCGTTAAAACTCTGGATGGTGTTGCAAACTCTCAGGTTGATGAGATGGGAACAACAAAACCTCTTCTGGAGTGTATCACATCCGGTGTTATCCGCGGTGCAGTTGCCATGGTTGGATGCAACAATCCGAAAGTGAGACCGGATACCGCCCATATTGAGCTGATGAAGAAGATGATCGCAAACGATATCATCATCATCGCTTCCGGATGTTCTGCACAGGCTGCTGCAAAAGCAGGTCTGATGGACAAAGAAGCAAAAGAACTCTGCGGAGCAGGTCTGAAGAGAGTATGCGAACTGGCTGATATCCCACCGGTACTGCATATGGGATCCTGCGTAGATATTTCCCGTATGATGATCCTGGCGGCAGAGCTGTCAAAAGATTCCGGGCTGAACATTTCTCAGCTCCCTGTTGTCGGATGTGCGCCGGAATGGATGTCCGAAAAAGCAGTATCCATCGGTAACTATGTAGTAGCTACCGGTATCGATACTTTCCTGGGCGTTGATCCGTATGTATCCGGTTCTGACCAGATCGCACATCTGCTGACAGAAGGCGTACGTGACTGGGTAGAAGCTGCATACACCGTAGAAAAAGATATTGACAAACTGGGCGATGCTATGATCGCAAGAATCGAAGAGAAGAGAACTGCACTGGGAATCTAAT
>CAJMMS010000039.1 GCA_905214675.1 uncultured bacterium | reverse complement strand
AAGATCTGAAAGAGCTGCTGAGTAAGCTTCAGGAAGCCAGAGCTGGATTGAAAACAGCAGGAGGTGAAGTTCCAAGTGAAGCACCGACCGAGAAGCCAACGGAAACACAGCCTGCATCCGGAACACCAAGCACACCTGCTCCGGAAGTGACAAAAACAGACCAAACAGTCCGTGGAAATGTCATCTATCGCATCTTGGATGAAAAGAAAAAGACAGCAGCAGTTATTGGTGCAGGTGGAAACAAAGGGAAAAATGTTACTTCTGTAACAATCGCCAAAACAGTTAACATAAACGGTGTTACTTACAAAGTAGTGCAGATCGGGAAAAATGCTTTTAAAGGCTGTAAGAAACTGAAAAAAGTAACGATTGGAAGTAATATAAAGAAGATTGGTGGCAGTGCATTTGCAAACTGCAGCAAGCTGAAAACGGTCAACATGAAGAAAGCAAACGGCATCACTTCTATCGGAAGCAAAGCATTCAGTAAGATCAGTGCAAATGCAAAAGTAACAGTACCGGCTAAGAAATTTAAGAAATATTCAAAAATGCTGAAACGTGCAGGATTACCTAAAAAAGCAGGCATAAAAAAATAGAGCCAAATTATACTATGGTTAACCGGGAATACGCTGTGCATTTTAAATAAAAAAGTTTTTAGAAAATGTACAGCTATCTATTTCAAATCACTCAATTTTCAAAAGAAGGGAGAATGAAAATGAAAACAAGACATAAGATTATGAGTCTGTTGCTTTCTGGAGCGATGGTATTTAGTCTGTTGCCGGCATCTGCTATCGGTCCGGTACAGGCAGCGGATTCGACCAATTATGCTCTGACCGCAACAGCGACCGCATCCGGAAGTGAGACTTCCGCATTTGGACCGGAAAAAGCCCAAGATGGAGATGCGACAACCAGTACATCACGCTGGGCAAGTGAAAAGCGTGATGCAAGTGAGAGTAATCCGCATTGGCTGGCACTGGATTTTGGAAAAGTCAAAACGGTAAACAGTGTCGTTATTGCATGGGAGCGAAGAAACGCGACCAACTATGCGATTGAAGCTTCGACGGATGGCACATCCTGGCAGGCGGTAAAGACGTTTACTTCCGCTCCGGCAGAAAAAGAACAGGTGATCAACCTGGATGCACCGGTAGAGACAAGATACATCCGTGTTCGCATCAATGCGTTTGATGCAAATTCCGAAGGTGTCGACTGGGCAACGGTTTCCATCTACGAATTTGAAGTTTATGCTGAAAAGCAGCAGAGTAACAATGAAATCTGGGATGCCCTGAACAATCTTACTGTAAAAGCAGGGGATAAAAAATTAAATCTGCCGGCCGTAGAAGGCGGAAAGGTAGAAGCTTATGCAGATTATGAACAGATCATCGACACAGACGGAACGATTTATCAGCCTCTGGAAGATAAGACCGTTTCTGTTGAGTTTAAAGTCACCGATCAGAACAAAAAAGTAACAAAAAAAGAGATTGCAGTCACCGTTCCCGGAACACATACCGCGGCAGCAGATGAGAATGCAAAGCCTGCTGTTCTTCCGGAACTGGCAGAGTGGGCAGGTTCTGCCGGAGATTTTACGGTGAAAAACAGTTCCAGAATTGTGATAAATCCAGCAGATAAAGATACACTTTCTGCGATGGCAGAAGAGTTTGCAGCAGATTATAAAGATATTGTTGGAAAAGATATTTCAGTTGTTTACAGGACAGAAAAAGATGTAAAAGCTGGTGATTTCTACTTTGACCTGACAGACAGCAGCAAAGGACTGAAAGACGAAGGTTATCTCTCAGAGATTGGTGATTCCATCAAAACAGAATCGGAGACTGCAACAGGTGCTTACTGGGCAACCAGAACTTTCCTTCAGATTCTGAAGCAGAATAAAACGACGATCCCGAAAGGAACAACCAGAGACTATCCGAAATACAAAGTCAGAGGTGTGATCCTGGACGTTGGACGAAAAGCAACAGAGCTTCAGACCGTAAAAGATATTGCAGCAACAATGTCCTGGTACAAGATGAACGACTTACAGGTACATCTGAATGATAACCTGATCTTCCTTGAGGACTACTGGGATACCAATGCGGAGACTACGATGCAGAACAGCTTTACAAAGGCCTACGCTGCTTTCCGTCTGGAATCTTCTGTAAAAAATGGACAGGGTGAGACGGCAACAGCAACCGATCTGTCTTATACAAAAGATGAGTTCCGCAGCCTGATCAAAGATTCCAGAACGATCGGTGTAAATATCGTTCCGGAAATCGATGTCCCGGCACATGCACTGGCATTTACAAAAACATTCCAGAACTGTGCTTTAAAGAAAATGAATTCCAGCAATAGTAAACGTCCGCTGACGGATCATCTGGATCTTTCCAAACCGGAATCCACGAAGCTGGCAAAAGATATCTTCTCCGATTATATTGATGGAGACAATCCTGTTTTCGATGAACAGACAACCGTACATATTGGTGCGGATGAGTACGAAGACGATGCAACCCTGTACCGCAATTTTGTAAACGAAATGGAATCTTACATGAAGTCCAAAAACCGTAAAATGCGTATGTGGGGCGGTCTTACCAGAATCAAGTCCAATACAGAAGTCCGCGGTGACGGTGTGGAGATCAATGTATGGAGCAAAGACTGGGCAGATCCTACGGAAATGTACAATCTTGGCTTTGAACTGATCAACTGTCTGGATTCCAACGTATACATCGTTCCGGCAGCAGGTTACTATAAAGATTATCTGGATACAGCAAACCTCTATGCAAACTGGAAACCGAACGTGTTTAAAAGCGGAAGCTTAAATACAACCATTCCGGCCGGTGATCCGCAGATGATCGGTGGTGCTTATGCACTGTGGAATGATTCCATCGATACAAGAGGAAACGGTGTTACAGACTACGATGTTTTTGACCGTATCTACCAGCCGATGTCTGCACTGAGTGAAAAACTCTGGGGCGAAGGCACAAAGACATACAACGAAGTAAAAGCAACCACTGCAAAAGTTTCCACTGCTCCAAACACCAATCCATATCATGAGATTGAGAGTGCAGGAAGCACTTATGCAGAATATAATTTCGACAAAGAAGACGGAAAAGATGCTTCCAGGAACAAATACGATGCCGTATCTTCGAAAAATGCAACTTACGCAGAAGGAAAAGTCGGAAAGGCTCTCTCCATGAAAAATGATACCTGTATTGAGACACCGCTGGACAAAGCTCCGGCAGGAACCAGCCTTTCCTTCTGGGTGAAAAAAGCAGCAGGTGGATCTTCTGATGAACAGGTTCTGTTTGAAGGTTCTTCCACACTTGGCGACTATACGATCAAAGCTGTTCAGAAGAACACCGGAAAAGTCGGATATTCCAGAGAGGGATATGATTATTCGTTTGATTATACACTTCCGGAAAATGAATGGGTACATCTGACGATCAAAGGCTACAAGGATAAAGCAGAACTGTATGTAAATGATTCTGATACAGCAATTCCTGCAGTTATGGATACAGCAACCGAACTTGCTTCTCAGTATCGTCTTGCAACTTTAAACATTCCGATCAAATATATTGGAAGTACAACCGGAAATAGCTTTAACGGTCTGATCGATGAGGTGGAACTGACAAACAGTGGAAGCAGTGAAGCAGAAGATGAAACGATCATTTCAAGTGACGGTTTCAAGGTGAGCTGTGATAATGAGCAGAATCCGGCACAGGGTAACGATGGACCGATTTCTTATGCATTTGACGGAAATGTCGATACCTTATGGCACAGCCAGTATTCTCCATCCAAAAAAGCACTTCCGGCAACCTTTACGGTAGATATGGGTAAAACATATAATATTGACAAGTTCACTTACGTTCCGAGACAGTCAGGCGGACCAAATGGTTATATCACCAGCTATGATCTGTATATCAAGAAAGCAGAAAGTGATGACTGGACACAGGTTGTAACAAATGGAACCTGGGCATTCGATACAATCATCAAAACGGCTGCTTTTGAAGCAAGCGAAGCAAGATATATCAAATTTGTGGCAAAAGCAGGAAGCAATGATTTTGCAACAGCAAGTGAATTTTATATCCATGAAACAGAGAGCAGTGTAGCAGCTCCTGTCAGAGCAACACTTGCACAGGCAGTGGAAGAAGCCAAGGATCTTTATGAAACAGGAAATATAGCAGCATCTTATACAGAAGAAAGTTGGAAGGCATTTACAGATGCTTATGAAGCAGCGAAAGCAGTAACAGATCAGTCAACACTAAGAGAACTGACAGAATTACTGGAAGAACTGAAAAATGCCAAAGCACAACTGAAAAATGCAGAAGTTGAAGCAGCAAAAGATACATTGAAAGAAGCTGTATCTGACGAAGAAGTAAAGGGCATTTATGTAGAAGGAAATGCGGAAGAACTTTATACAGAAGAAAGCTGGCAAGCGTTTGAAGAAGCATATGAAGCAGCGAAAAACGCAGAAGATGACGCAACAGCAGAAGAACTGCAGAATTTGAAAACAAAGCTTATAAATGCAAAAGCAAATCTGAAAGATATGAAAACAGCAGTCAGAGGTGATCTTGCAGCAGCGGTAGCCGATACAGAAACAAAAGGCATCTATGATACAGGAAACCATGCAGGAATTTATACAGACGCAAGCTGGGCAGCCTTCAAAAAAGCATATGAAGCAGCGAAAGCACCTGCGAAAGATGCAACAGCAAAAGAACTGAAAGTGCTGCTGGACAATCTTAAGAGCGCAAAAGCGGGTCTGAAAAAAGCGGAAAATGAAACGAAGCCATCTGAGAAACCGTCTGACAAACCAACGGATAAACCAACGGAGACACCACCTGCAAAAGAAACCGAAGCACCACAGAAAACGAATGAGACAGTCAGCAAAAATGTAACTTACCGTATTCTGAATGCAAAGAAGAAAACGGCAGCCGCTGCAGGCGTTGGCGGAAGCAAAGGCAGGAATGTTACTTCTGTAACCATCGCTAAAACAGTTAAAATCAATGGAGTTACTTATAAAGTAACACAGATTGATAACAATGCTTTTAAAGGCTGCAAGAAGCTGAAGAAAGTAACGATTGGAAGCAATGTAAAGAAAATTGGCAAGAATGCATTTGCAAACTGCAGTAAACTGAAAACAGTCAATATGAAAAAGGCAAATGGCATTACGTCAATCGGAAGAAAAGCTTTCAGCAAGATCGCTGCAAAAGCAAAAGTAACAGTACCTGCGAAAAAACTTGCAAAATATTCAAAAATGCTGAAAAAAGCAGGACTGCCAAAGAAAGCGGTTATTAAAAAATAAAGATATGCTTTAAAAGTATTTGTTTCAGAAAGAGAGACGGAGAGAACAAAATAAGTTTTCTCCGTCTCTTTTTTCCTGGTTTTTTTATTGACGCTTTCCGTGCTTTCGACTATAATAAAAACAGTATGGCTTTCTATGCCGCAATTTTGAAAAGAAAAGAGCGAATAATATTATGATAAAAAGTATGACAGGCTTTGGAAGATGTGAAAATCACCAGGGCGACCGCAAGTTTACGGTTGAGATGAAGTCCGTCAACCACCGCTATTTTGATTCAAACATCAAGATGCCGAAAAAACTCAGCATTTTTGAATCTGCCATTCGAAATCTTCTTAAAGAATACATACAGCGTGGAAAAGTTGATATTTTTATTACTTATGAAGATTTCACGGAAACGAATGTCTCTTTGAAATATAATGAGAATATTGCCGCAGAATATGTACATTATTATCAGCAGCTTTCCGAGAAGTTTCAGTTGCGAAATGATATCTGCGCATCTGTGATCGGACGCAGTCCGGAAGTTTTTACCATGGAAGAGCAGCCCGTTGATGAACAGGAAATCTGGGCAGTACTGGAAAAAGCATTACGTGGGGCGTGTGAACAGTTTGTGGAGTCCCGTATCCAGGAAGGTGAAAATTTAAAACAGGATCTGATCGCAAAGCTGGACGGCATGCTTGCAGATGTGGACGCGATCGAAGCACGTTCACCGGAAATTCTTTCTTCCTATCGCATGCGGCTGACAGAAAAAGTAAAAGAACTGTTAGGTGATACACAGCTTGAGGAAAATCGCATTGCAACAGAAGTTATCCTGTATGCGGATAAGATCTGTACAGATGAGGAGACAGTTCGTCTGCGCAGTCATATCGAAAGTATGAAAGCAACACTGCTGGAAGGCGGAAGTATTGGCAGAAAGCTGGATTTTATTGCACAGGAGATGAACCGTGAGGCAAATACCATTCTTTCCAAAGCAAATGACCTGGAGACATCCAATCTTGCGATTGATCTGAAAACAGAGATTGAGAAAGTAAGAGAACAGATCCAGAATATTGAATAGGAGGAAAAAGGATTGTCAGGATTGATCAATATAGGATTTGGAAATGCTGTAAATACAGCGAAAGTTGTGGCAGTCATCAATCCGGATGCGGCTCCTGTCAAGCGTATGGTTTCTCATGCAAGAGAGGAAGGACGTATTATTGATGCTACCCAGGGACGACGCACCAAGGCGGTGATTGTTACACAGGAAGACCATATTATCCTGTCAGCATTGCAGCCGGATACGATCGCCAGACGTTTTTCGCAGAAGGATGCATTTCAGGAAAAAGAGATACAAGGAGGCAGCTTATGAACAAAAAAGGGATTCTGATCATTTTATCTGGATTTTCCGGTGTAGGAAAGGGTACGGTTGTAAAACGCCTTCTTTCCGATTATGACAATTATGTCCTTTCGATTTCGGCAACGACACGGAAGCCGCGAGAAGGTGAAGAAGAAGGTATTTCTTATTTCTTTAAGAGCAAAGAAGATTTTGAACAGATGATAAAAGACGATGCTTTTGTTGAGCACGCCAGATATGTTGATAATTATTATGGTACACCAAAAGCATATGTGCAGGAGCAACTGGATGCTGGCAAGGATGTGATTCTGGAGATTGAGATCCAGGGTGCTTTAAAAGTAAAGGAAAAATATCCGGATGCCCTGATGTTGTTTTTAGTCCCGCCGGATGCCCGGACGTTAAAAGAACGTCTGATCGGACGGGGAACCGAGACAGCGGAAGTCATCCATGACCGCCTGAAACGTGCCGCGCAGGAAGCTCAGGAAATGGGCTCTTATGAATATATTATTGTCAATGATGACCTGGATACCTGTGTGAAGCAGGTGCATGCACTGATCCAGAGTGCACACTGCAAAAAATCTCATAATACGGAGTTTATCAAAGAACTGCAGCAGGATATGAACTGCTTTTTGAAAGGAGAATGATTTTATGTTACATCCATCTTACACAGACTTAATGAAAGTTGCAAACAGTGAAGTAAACGAAGGCGAAACACCGGTAGTAAACAGCCGCTATTCTATTGTAATGGCGACTGCAAAACGTGCCAGAGATCTGATCGATGGTGCACCTGCACTGGTATACAGTGATGGCAAGAAACCGCTGTCTATCGCAGTAGAAGAGTTAGATAAAGGAAAGATCAAAATTCTGGCAGAAGACGAGAGCGGTGAAGATGAAGAATAAGAAAATTTTATTTATCTCACTCGGCTGTGACAAAAACCTTGTAGATTCCGAGGTGATGCTTGGTATTCTGGCAGATCGTGGATTTGAAATGACAGATACGGAAGACGATGCCGGTATTATCATCATCAATACCTGTTGTTTTATCAACGATGCCAAAGAAGAGAGCATCAACACGATTCTGGAAATGGCAGAATACAAAAAGAACGGTTCATGCAAGGCTCTGATCGTAACCGGCTGTCTGGCACAGCGCTATAAACAGGAGATTGTTGATGAAATACCGGAAGTAGATGCCGTGATCGGTACTTCTAAATATGATGAGATCTTTGATGCCGTAGATCAGGCTCTTAAAGGAGCACGTTTCCTGGATGTGGATGACCTCGACCGGCTTCCGGCCGTAACTGGCAAGCGTATTCTGACAACCGGAGGACATTATGCACATCTGAAGATCGCAGAGGGCTGCGACAAGCACTGTACCTACTGTATCATCCCGAAGATCCGCGGTAATTACCGCAGCGTTCCGATGGAGCAGTTACTTGCAGAAGCCACTTCTCTTGCAGAGCAGGGCGTAAAAGAGCTGATTCTGGTTGCACAGGAAACAACGCTGTACGGAGTAGATCTTTATGGCAAAAAGTCTCTGCATGTTCTGCTTCAGGAGCTTGCAAAGATCAAAGGCATCCGCTGGATCCGTATCCTGTACTGCTATCCGGAAGAGATTTATCCGGAACTGATCGAGACGATCAAGACAGAGAAAAAAGTCTGTCATTATTTAGATATGCCGATCCAGCATGCCAGCGATGCCATCCTTAAACGTATGGGAAGACGCACGACAAAAGAACAGTTAAAAGAAACCGTTGCCCTTCTTCGAAAAGAGATTCCGGACATTGTTCTGCGGACCACGCTGATCGCCGGTTTCCCGGGCGAGACGCAGGAGCAGCATGAAGAACTGATGGAATTTGTCGATGAGATGGAGTTCGAACGTCTTGGTGTATTTGCTTACTCACCGGAAGAAAACACCCCGGCAGCTTTGATGCCGGATCAGATCTCGGAGGAAATAAAAGAAGATCGAAGAGATGCCATCCTCGAACTTCAACAGGAGATCGCTTTTGATAAAGCAGCCGATATGGTCGGACGTACCTTATATGCCATGATCGAAGGCAAAGTAGCGGATGAGCCGGCATATGTTGCAAGAACCTATGCCGATTCCCCGGATATTGACGGTTATGTTTTTGTCAATACCGGCGAGATGCTGATGTCCGGTGATTTTGTAAAAGTAAAGATTACAGGCTCCGCAGAGTATGACCTGATCGGAGAGCTTGTATAATAAGTAATATATGAATATGGGGTGTAACTCTGGTGACACAGGGCTGCACCTCTTTTTTATATACATTTTATTTATTTTTGCAGAATTAAAGTGCGTAAACTCGAAATGTTATTTTCGTAGCTTACGCACTCTCATTTTCTACAGATTTATTTTGCTGAAATCAATATACAGATCTTCATAAATCCCTGCTTTGACTGTGTCAGCGAAGGTGTATTGTCCGGAATCACTGGTATCGAAATTATAGACAATCACGAAATTTTTTGCCGGATCTACAATCCAGTATTCATGTACCCCGGCAGTCCGATATTTGAACAGTTTGATAAAATAATCCATTCGCCTGCTGCCCGGTGAAACGATTTCAATGATCCAGTCCGGAGCACCATCGCAGCCTTTATCTGTGAGCTTACTGGTGTCGCAGATAACACTGATATCTGGTTCTACATAATTTGTATCATCTTCATTTAGAAAAACAGCAAAAGGAGCGATATATGGCTCGCAGGAGCCGCCTTTGCTGTCGATGTAGTGAGAAATTGCTGCAAAGAGTTTGCATGCAATTTTCTGATGGCGGCGACTTGGTGGTGCCATATAGTAAATCTGTCCGTCAATCAGTTCTGCTCTGGTTCCTTCCGGTAAAGCATAAATATCGTTTATTGTATAATTTTCCTGCTGTGGGAATGGCATAGTAATACACCCTTTCTTAAAAACGTATCATGATGCAGATTCGGAAGTGCTTTCACTTTCCGTTGTTGTTTCGGCTGTCTCGGAACCTGCCGTTGTTTCTACTTCATCAGCTAACGTGTAAAGAATATACAGGTTCTCAGCTTTTTCTGGAATATCTTTTGCTTCCACACTGCCATCCTGGATGCTCTTGATCAGTTCACTGGAAACATCAAATGTGACAGCTTTTACTTCTTCGCCGCCGCTGTTTTCTGCGACGCCTTCATAGTGGATCTCATCGTATTTGTCCGGATTGTTTTTCACAAACTGGATGATGTTGTAGTAGTTCTGTTCCACGGTCTGGTCTTTGGTACGCTTTGCCTGGATCTTGACTTTCAGGGTACATACCTGTTTTCCATTTTCCGTCGTTTCGTCCTGACTTAAAACTTTTCCGTAAGTGACCGGTGCATCTGCGGAGTTACGCTTCAGGGAACTTACGACACCGCCCTGATCGATCCAGCCCATGTCAGTACCGATGATGGTGATCGCACAGACGATAAATGCAGCAACCACAAAGAAGATCACTCCTTTCCGGTTAAAATCAAACCGCATTCGGATCTTGTTTTTTTTCTTTTTTTCTTTATACATTTTCTGCTCATAAGGTTTCTTTTTCATGTGTTTTCCCATTGTCGAAATCGACAGTCCTTTCTTAAATATCCCTTAGCAAAATATTTTACTATAATTCTTAATGAAAAGCAATGAAATCCTATGATTTTGTTCACAGGTATTTCACATACTCTGGATGGGAACAAGGCGGATTCCAGTCTGTTTGCTGAAAACAAACTGACACTGGTCAATGTATGGAATGTCGGATGTACACCGTGCGTACAGGAAATCCCAATCCTCGATCAGCTCAACAAAGAATATGAAGGCAAGGGCGTGGCGATAAAAGGTCTGTACTATGAACTGGCTGCCGGTCTTGCAGACGAATCCAGAAATGATGTGGAATCTGTATTAGAAGATGCGGGTGCTGCTTATCAGCAGCTTCTGGTTTCAGAAGATATGTTTGCGGATGATATGATGCAGAATCTGATGACATTCCCAACCACGTATTTTGTAGACTCCAATGGTAAAATCCTCAAAGCCGTGATGGGATCCAATGACTATGATACCTGGAAAAAACTGATCGAAGACACACTTGCAGAGGTACAATAGGAAAACGAAACGATGAAAAAGTATAAAACAGCATGGATCGTTCTGCTTGTGGGATGCCTGTTCTTCGGATATGGCATTTACCGGGGAGAACAGAAAACAGTCATGAAAAAATCAAATATATGGTATTTTCAATCGCTTTTCACTGTACCATTTTGAGATTGATAAGCAGAAATGTACCTCCTGCGGACTTTGCTGCAAAAAATGTAAAATGGGTGTGCGTGTTTATGAAAAACCAAACAGTGCGGAATGTATCCGCTGCGGTGACTGTGTACGTGCCTGCCCGAAACAGGCGATCCGTACACCATTTGATGGTTTTGGTAAAAAAGAATAAGAACAGTAGACAAATTGATTTTCTTGTCTTATAATCAAATTCAATGGTGCCAGAAGGCATCCGTAAGGTATTTTTTTCTGACATCATTGGATCACAAAAGCTCCCATCCAGATAACAGGAGCAAATTATATGAAAAGACAGGAGAAATCAATATGAATCTACCAAATACGTTAACGGTTCTTCGTGTGATCATGATTCCGTTTTTTGTACTGTTCATGCTTGGTGATATTACAAGTGCGGATAAATATATTGCACTTGGTATTTTTATTGCTGCAAGCTTGACGGATACGCTGGACGGTTATCTTGCAAGAAAGAACAATCAGGTCACAAATTTTGGAAAGTTTATGGATCCACTTGCAGACAAACTGCTGGTATGTGCAGCGATGATCTGTCTGATGGATCTTGACCGTCTGCCAAGTTGGATCGTGATCATTATCATCAGCCGTGAGTTTATCATCAGCGGTTTTCGTCTGATCGCTGCGGACAATGGTATTGTGATCGCGGCAAGCTGGTGGGGAAAAGCCAAGACAATCTCTCAGATGTTGATGATCATTCTGCTGGTTGCGGATTTGGGCGGTGTTTTTGATACGATTGGCCAGGTGGTTATCTATATCGCACTGGTTCTTACGGTAGTATCTTTGATTGACTATATTGCCAAAAACAAACAGGTTCTGAAGATGCAAAGTTAAGCCTGCTGCAGAACGGAAAGCTTAAGACAAAACAGGAGGTTTGGAAATATGGTTGTAGAGCTGATATGTGTAGGAACGGAGCTGCTGCTTGGAAATATTGTCAACACCAATGCAGCTTTTTTAGCGAGAGAGTGTGCAGGGCTTGGTTTATCCATGTATCATCAGTCGGTGGTTGGAGATAATGAAGAACGCCTGTACGATACGATCCAGACAGCACTTGGGCGTTCGGATATCATTATTCTCTGCGGTGGACTTGGGCCAACGCAGGATGATCTTACAAAAGAGACAGTGGCAAAGGTGTTTGATCTTCCACTTATAGAAGATGAACACAGTCATGAGCGGATTGAAGAATATTTCCGGAACAGTCAGTTCCGGATCATTACGGACAATAACTGGAAACAGGCGCAGGTTCCGGAAGGATGTATCGTTGTGGATAATGCCAATGGAACGGCACCGGGTATCATCGTAGAGCAAAAAGGAAAATCGGTGATCCTGCTTCCGGGACCACCAAATGAACTGATTCCGATGTTCCGCCAGGATATTGTTCCGTATCTGAAAAAACTGCAGCCGGAAACAATCTATTCCGTCATGGTGAAGTTATGCGGTGTTGGTGAAAGTCTGGTTGAGACGGAGATTCTGGATCTGATCGAGACGCAGGAGAACCCAACGATTGCAACTTATGCAAAGACAGGGGAAGTGCATTTGCGTGTAACTGCCAGGGCAGCAGATGAAAAGGAAGCCAAAAAGCTGATCAAGCCGATGGTGAAGGAACTGAAAAAGCGCTTCGGAAGTCACATTTATGCTATGGATGAAGAGGTGACTTTAGAAGAGAGTATTGTAGAACTTTTAAAAGCACAGAATCTTACACTTACAACAGCAGAATCCTGTACGGGTGGTATGCTGGCGGCAAGGCTGACCAATGTATCAGGTGTTTCTGAAGTATTCAAACAGGGGTTTGTTACGTATTCCAACCGTGCGAAACGAAAACTGCTGGATGTGAAAAAGAATACATTGAAAACATATGGTGCGGTCAGTGAAAAGACAGCAAAAGAGATGGCAAAAAACGGAGCGTTTATCACAGGATCGGATATCTGTGTTTCTGTCATCGGACTTGCAGGACCTGGTGGTGGAACAGAAGAAAAGCCGGTTGGTCTTGTTTATATTGCATGTGCCTATCAGAATGAAGTCCGTGTAAAAGAATTTCATTTTAAGGGAAACCGAAATAAGATCCGTGAACTTTCCACAGTCAATGCATTGACCTTATTGCGGAACTGCATTTTAAGTGCAAAAGAAAATACAGAAAAATAATTTTACAAAAGCTTCCAACCGGGATTTCTCTGGAATGGAAGCTTTTATTTCCTTATCCTATTTGATCAGCCGCATCATCATGCGGATTTTCTCGATCCTGGCGATTTCTTCGGGTGATTTTCCCTGTTTCATAACTTCGATGATCCGTTCGGTTTCTTCCGGTGTAAAAGTCATGCCGTTTTGTCTGGAGCGGGAAGCCGCAGCCATCAGAAAAGGCATAAGTTCGTTCTGGCTTTTTTTGCCGCCCTGATTGCTCATAGAAAAGAGCATCTGTAGTTTTGCCGGATCAATACCGGAAAGGCGGCTGTCATTCATCCAGGACGCCGGATTCTGGTTCTGCTTTTGCTTTTGTGCCGGATTCTGCGCTGTGTCCGAATGTGGATAGGGGTTGTTCATAATGTTCACCTCCTGAAAAATCCTGCATATTTTCCATCAATTCCAACATTTCCATCATATTTTGGAACTGTTCCAGCATTTCTTTCTGTTCTTTTGGGCAGAAAGGTGTGATTCCTTTTAAAATATCGGCTGTGGAATGTGACGGAAGTGACATTGCAGTAAGCGGCGCGGCAGGATGGCGGCGGTAATGGTTTTGGATATTCTGTATTTCCATCCATTTGATCATAAAAGCAATGCCTGCACGGTTGCCGAATGGAAAATAGGGGAGCAGTGCTTTTAACATCAGAAGTGAGTTTCCGTTTGCAATCCGGTCTATCTCAGTCAGCGGATAGCGTTCTTCCGGATCTTCGTTCATCCTGGTCACCTGCCCTGATTCCTCTCTTTGTAAGATATGCCACAAATCTATAATTATGACTCATGGCGTTTCCCATTTGCAGCTTTGTTCATAAAATATAGTGTAATCGTCCAGAAGAAAGGATTTACAGAATGTGGCAGAAAATAGTGAGGGAAGGAAATGCCTTTTATGAGATAGATGAAGTCTGCATGAGAAAAAAAGAGCAGGAAAGAAAAGAAGAAAATATTAAAGTGAAAGAGAACAGAAAGACAGGAAAAAACAGTGGAGAAGCAGGAAAGCTTCTGTGAATTAAGAAACAGCCCCGTTTTGGCGGGGCTGTTTTGTGGTTAGCCAGCAAACAGAATCTGCTGTTAGCAGAGAGAGCATCCACATCCGTTGCCGGAGCCGATACCATTTCCGCATCCGCACAGAAGAAGCAGGATGATCAGGATACAGCAGTTATCGCCGCCAAGACCGTTTCCACATCCACATCCATTTCCGTTGCCACAGCAGCAAAGCAGAATGATGATCCAGAGAATCGAATTGCATCCACATCCATTATTGTTGTTTGCGTTTCCGCATCCGTTGTTTTCGCATCCGCATCCACAGTTTGTAGCTGCTACATCACTCATGTTTTCATTCCTCCGGAATTGATTTACACTTCATAATATGACCAGATAGAAAAAGTGGTTACAGAAGTGACTGAAAAATCTGATAAAGATTCAGTGTGCCATAACCCCATTCACGATTTGGATACAGCAGGTTGCTGCTTCTGGATGCGCCGCGGATCAGCAGACTTTTGATCTCACGGTTGGTAAAATAGCGTGGAGGATTGCTTTGAAGGCCCCAGTTGACCAGCAGAGCGGCTGCACCGGCAGTCAGTGCTGCGGAAATGCTGGTTCCGGTCCGTCTGCCAAAGAGCTGCCTTGCAGATTCAGAAGCAGAAGAGATAGCACCGTAAACTTCGACACCTGGTGCAGCAAGATCTGGTTTGATGGCACCGGTTCTGGTGTAACCACGGCTGGACTGGATAAAAAGTCCGCCGGTTGCATCGTTATAAGCTGCGCAGGTGATAACTCCATCCGCATTGGATGGGCATACGAGCGTTGTATCGGGATTGGAGTTTAAAAAACGGGTATTTTCTTCGGCAAACCCGGAAATGGGAAGCCAGATATGAAAAATGCCGCTGGAAATCTGTCTTGGATAGACCTGAAATCCCCAGATGCCAGGTGTTGGATTCTGAATACGCAAAAAAATGAGCTGCCCACCGGAGGCGATTTCTACAGGTTCGTAGGAAACCTCGATCACGGTCTGTTCCAGCAGAAAGGAAATGCTTGTAACCGGTCCGGCTTTTGGGGGGACAGGTGGAATAGTCTCGCCAAGCGGAGAAATGATGCCGACAGAAAAAAGATCCGGAGGGGAAGCCCAAAGTTCCATGGTAAAGCCACGTTCCTTTTCCGGAACAAGTACTTCTACATTCTGATAACCGGAAGTGTTTTCTGTTCTGGCATAAAAATGATGCCCCTTTCCGGCTTCGTTACCGGCGGCAGCGACAACATAAAATCCACTCATACGGCTGATCGTGTCGAGTGCTTCTGAAAGAGGCATATAGCCGGAGTGGTCTCCCTGGTTTGTTCCAAGTCCGAAACAGATAATAAGCGGCTTCTGATATTCTTTTGCATAGTCCATCAGGTAACGGAGCGCAAACAGGATATCACTTTCCTGAAAAGCGGTTGCAGATTCGCGGATCAGAAAAAAATCCCGCAAATTCTGTTTGGCAGGTTTTAATTTTACGGCAATAATTTCACATCGCGGTGCGGCACCGGAAAAATCCTGTAAAGGAAGCGCACTTCCGGCGGCTACACTGGCAAGAAAAGTGCCGTGTCCGTTTTCGTCGATGCTTGGCACAACTGAAAAAGGATCTTGTACGGACAGTGCTTCGTTCAGGTCAGCGTTCGTGTATTCGGAACCATAAGAAAAACCAGAAGGGGTAGTCCCTTCCTGGATCGTCTGGTCCCAGATCCGGTAAATCCGGCTTCTGCCATCGGATGTACGAAATGCAGGGTGTGTAAAATCAATACCGGTGTCCAGAAAACCGATCAGTACATCCTCTCCCTGGTAGCCAAGGAGCGGCTGTGTCTGCACTTTCAGAATACCGGAGTTTTCCAGTGCGGAAGTATCCATCAGACCGTAAAGTTTGGGAATATTGGAATATCCGATAAAATTCAGGATGTTTCCAGGAAGAAACTGGCGGTCTACATGCAGCACTCCATAGCCCGGAACGGCCGCTTTTGCATCGAAACGTGAAAAAAGTTCTTCAAAAGCAGCTTCAGAACCGGTAACAGGAATGATCAGATCCAGATAGTCCTCCGAAAGGATTTTTTCTCTGGCAGAAACAGGCATAAACACCAGCCTTTCAAAAGTCGTTTCCATTATCTTATGAGTGAAAAGACACATATAGTATAGTAAGAAAGAAGCGGCGGTCGATCATGGAACAGGGAAGAAGAA
>CAJMMS010000038.1 GCA_905214675.1 uncultured bacterium | reverse complement strand
CATAAAACCACTCCTGTGCAAGCACATCGTGGTTTCAGGCTTTTGACCCTGGCATTATGAAAAGTTTCAGCTTAATTTCAGTTTACACTCAAATTCCAGACACATCCTCCTGCTATCATGGGTTTCAGATAAAAAGTATTGGCAGAAGAACAGGAGGTTCACATGAAAAAATATTCCAAAAAGAAGAAATGGATCGCAGTGGGAATGTCTGTAGTCCTGATCGGAGGTGCGGCCGGAGGCATTTTTTTTCGCAGCCGTAGCCGTTCCTTTCAGGCAATGGCAGAAAATGTGGCAGTACAGTCAGCAGTCGTAGAAAAAGGCGATATCTCTACAACGGTAGTAGGAACCGGAAATCTGGAGAGTACAACGGCAGAAGATGTGACAATGCCGTCCGGACTGAAAGTGGAAAAAGTGCTGGTTGAGAGTGGTGACAGTGTAAAAAAAGGCGATACGCTGGCAACGGTGGATGCAGCATCGGTAAAGCAGGCGATGCTGGAGACGCAGGAAGAAATCGAAGAACTGGATGAAGAAGTAGAAGAAGCAAAAGATGATGAGACATCTTCTTATATTACAGCAGGTGTTTCCGGTACGGTCAAAAAGATTTATGCAAGGACCGGAAAGGAAGCTGGCAGCATTATGGCGAAGAAAGGTGCGCTTCTGGTGATCCAGATGGATGATGATTCCGGGACAGAGATCAAAGTGACGGCGGCAGCGGGTACCATCAGCAAAATTTATGTTTCCGAAGGAGACAGTGTCAGTGCCGGGGATAAGCTGTTTTATCTGGAGGATGTCGGGGAAAGTGCAGAGTATCTGGAACTGGTAGCACAGCGCCAGGAACTGGCATCCTACATGCAGGAATTATCAGAAATAGCAACCACAAATAAGATCACAGCGACTTTTGACGGAATTGTCCAGGATGTCAATGTAAGTGCCAGTACAGATTCCGGAAGCAGTGATACACAGAGTAAAAGTGTCAGCACTGTGCAGACTTCGGCTGTGCAGAGTACTTCGGCAAGTACAGCAACTGTGCAGAAAACGGCAGCAAAAAGAACTACGTCAGGAATCGTACTGTGCAGTACCGCAGCAGTGAAAAAGACGGCTGTGGAAAGCGAAAGTGAGACAGCAAGTGAGCAGGAGAGCGAAAGTGAGTCCGGAAGTGAAGTACAGAAAATTTCCATCGGAAGCATCAAAGATCTGGTGACAGCTCCGGTTACCGGCAATGCACCACAGACGGAGATTGCGGAAACAGATTATTATACCGGAAAGATTGTCTGGGACAGTGAGACAACAGCTTTTGCAGCGGATACGGTTTATACGGCAAAAGTGACGCTCTATGCAAAGAGCGCGGATGGAAAACAGTATGTATTTCCACAGGAGCTGGCAATTTCACAGAATGGAGCAGCAATTTCCGGTGTGACCATCAGTGATGCCCAGGTCAGCTTTCAGCTTACCTTTGTAAAAACGGAAAAAGAGACGGCAGAAAGTGAGACTTCCGGTACGGAAAACGGAACCACACAGGGAGGAAATGCACAGTCCGGAAGCAACGGAAATACGCAGGAGACCACACAAAACGGACAGAACAACAATAATAACAATAATAATACAAATGCAAACCAGGCACAGGGAAATGCAGGTAAAGCTGCTGCAAATACACAAAATGGCAGCAGTGGCGGAACTGTATCGGGCGGAAGCGTAAGTGTATCCGGAGGTGCATCCTCTGGTGGATCTGCCGCATCCGTGCAGAGCACGGCATCCACGACAGCATCCCAGAGTGCAGCGGCATCGGACAGCGACAGCAGCAATTCGGTGACGGCATTTACGGTATCGCCGGATGAGAGCATGGAGCTGGCGATCAGCGTGGATGAACTGGATATTTTATCCATTTCAGAAGGTCAGAGTGCAGACATTACGTTTGATGCACTGGAGGACCAGACGTTTACGGGAACGGTTACTTCCATTTCCAATACGGCTTCCGTGAACGGCGGTGTTGCAAAATATACCGTAGAGATTGAGGTACCAAAAGATGAGAATATGCGTATTGGTATGAATGCCTCGGCAACTATAAAAGTAGAAGATAAACAGGACATTCTGCTGATTCCTTCCGCAGCATTGCAGGAGCGGGGCGATTCAACGTTTGTCTATACCGGTCAGAGTGAGGACGGAACGCTTCAGGATGAAGTGGAAGTGGAGACCGGACTTTCCGACGGAAGCAATGTGGAGATCACAAGCGGACTCTCAGAAGGAGATACGGTTTATTATACAAGGACAGTCGGTGACAGCCAGAGCGGTGATATGCAGGGATTTGGCGGTTTCGGAGATGGACAGATGCCGTCCATGCCTTCTGATATGAAGGGCGGCCCTGGCGGAAATGGCGGTGGAGATAACAAAGGCGGCGGTCAGGGAGGTCCTGGCGGAACCCCTCCAAATCAGTAAGGCGGTGATGAAAATGATTACATTTCGTGATGTTTCGAAAATTTATCATATCGGTGGCGAAGAAGTGCGTGCCTTGGATCATGCCTCCATGCAGATCGATCAGGGGGAATTTGTCGGGATCATCGGGCCTTCCGGAAGTGGAAAATCGACACTGATGAACATTATGGGCTGTCTGGATGTGGCAGATGAAGGAGAATATATTCTGGATGGCCAGCCGATCGAGCATTATTCCGAGCGGGAGCTGGCAAAGATCCGCAATCATAAGATCGGTTTTATATTTCAGAATTTTAATCTGATACAAAAAATGTCAGCAGAAGAAAACGTAGAGCTGCCGCTGATCTATCAGGGCGTGCCATCTGCTGAGCGGAAACGCCGTGTGCGGGAAGCACTGGATCGTGTGGCACTTGGAAAGCGCAGAAGCCATCGCCCGACCGAGTTGTCCGGAGGGCAGCAGCAGAGAGTGGCGATCGCCAGGGCGATCGTGACACAGCCGTCCTTGTTTCTGGCAGATGAACCGACCGGAAATCTGGATTCCAGGACAGGAGAAGAGATCATGGAACTTTTTCATGAACTGCACAGTCAGGGAAATACCATTGTGCTGATCACACACGATGAAGGCGTGGCGCTTCAGGCACAACGGAGGATCGCCATTTTTGACGGGCATGTCAGGGAGGTGGCACAATGATCTTTCAGTCGATAAAAATGGCATGGAGTTCGATCGCATCAAACAAGATGCGTACGTTTCTGACCATGCTTGGCATCATCATCGGTGTGGCATCGCTGATCGTTCTGGTATCGATCGCGGACGGGGCAACCGGGTCAGTGACGGATCAGATCTCTTCGATGGGAACGAACCTGCTGACGGTATCCATACAGGATGACAAGGAAAATCCGCTCCGCCTTTCGGAACTGTCTGATTTTGTGGATGGGGAGACGATCAGCATGGCAGCACCGTTTGCACAGACTTCCGTAACGGCAAAAAGTGGTTACACCAGCGACAGTATGACCGTGTATGGCACGACTGGGGCTTATGAAGAAATACAGGGGCTGGAACTTGGAAACGGCCGTTGGCTGAACAAGGCGGATGTGGATAATCATACGTATGTAGTGGTATTGAATGCCTATGCGGCAACGCAGTTGATCGGGCGGACGAACTGTGTCGGGGAGAGTATTTCCCTGGATGGGAAAAAATATCAGATCATCGGTGTCCTGCAGGATGAACAGAGCGGCATTTCTTCGCAGGAGAGTGAACGTATGGAAGCCTATATTCCATATACTTCACTGACGAGACTGTCGGACAGCGTGCTGTATGTAACTACTTTTTATGCGGCGTCCGCAGATGAAAACAGCATGGATGCGGCAGAAGCAGTGCTGACACAGAAAATGCTGGAACGTTTCGGAAACGACGAGGATGCTTTTACAATCGTAAATCAGTCAACGATTATGGAAACGATGCAAAGCGTAACCAGTACACTGGCATGGATGCTGGGCGGGATCGCAGCAATTTCTTTGGTAGTAGGTGGAATCGGGATCATGAATATCATGCTGGTATCGGTAACGGAAAGAACAAAAGAAATCGGTATCCGCAAGGCAATCGGTGCCGGACAGGGAAGTATCCTGGCACAGTTTCTGATCGAAGCGCTGATGGTCAGCATGATGGGATGCATGATCGGTATTGGTCTGTCTGTGGTGATCCTCAAAGTGGCAGGCATGGTTGCTTCTGATATGAGTTTTACCGTTTCACCGCAGGTAACGCTGATCGCAGTCGGATTTTCCGCTTTTATCGGTGTGGCATTCGGACTGTATCCGGCATGGAAAGCAGCAAGAAAACATCCGATCGATGCACTGCGTTATTCTGGTTGATTAAATGAAAGCAGCAGAAGCGTTCACAAAATTTAGGAAAAATCATGGATATGTAATAAAATATAGTTGAGATTACGAATGAAGCATGAGGCAGGATATGTTCCAATAAAAAAGGAATATATTCTGCCTTTTTGGGCAAAAAGATTAAAAAATCCCTGAAAAGAGTGCTATCAAATAGTAGACTTTTTGATACACCAAAAAAACACAATAAAACGATAAAAATCGTACAATTTTGTGCTTTTTTCCATATATTTTTAGTATAACACAACTGTTTCTTAAAGTCTGCTAAAAGAAACAAAGGAAGCAGAAAAAGTAACTGTTCATGTGCAGAAGTTAGAAAAAGACAAGGAGAATGAGGATGAAAGTGAAGAAAGTATTATCAGGTGCTTTGGCAGCAACGATGGTGCTGACAGCAGCACCGGTGACAGGAATCAATGTGTTGGCAGCAACGGTTGACATAACTCAAGCTGACCATTATACAACAGAGGATCCGTTTGTGTTTCCAGCAAATATAGGTGATTCACAGACGCTTGAGATTGAAAAGGCTACGCGTCTTTTACAAGATAATACGGCACGGTGGACAATGGGGGTTGATCCAGGAACATATAATAACGAGAGCGTAACGTTTGTAAGTAATATGAATGGTTCAAAAAGTGGTGGCGTATATGATGATTGTGCTGAATATGCGTATCGTGCCGCCACTGCAGGTTTGTATAAGGTGGAATTGATTTACGGATGTGGTGGTCCGAATGGTCTGGTTATTTCCGATGGAGACTCTGGCACAAAAATCGAAAAAAAGACGGTAAAAGTGGATAGTACAGGAAGCGGTGCTCCGCTTACATCTACAACATTTATGCTTGGTGTTAACGAAAGTGGAACAGGAACTATGAAAATAACAGCAGCACCTGACTGTAATCAAGCGCCAAGAATGGATAAAATGATCATTACGAAAGTGGCAGATAAATATACAGAAGAGAATTCGTTTGAATTTCCTGCGACAGCGGGTGAAGAAAAAAAGTTGGAAGCAGAGGCAGGTATTATTACAAACACAGGTGCAGATAATGAGGCCTACAAAGCAGAAGTGGCAGCGGGCACATGGGCATCAGAGGGATATTTTGTCAATGCTTTGGATCCTGGGGATCAACTGAAATTTTATTATACAGCTAGAGCGGGAATTTATAAGTTTAAAGCAACTTATCGAAGCGGCAGTACATCGAATGCATATACATGGGCAGGAGATAAAATTAAAAGCGGCAGCCATACAGCAGGAGCAGAGACAAGCAATGAAACGCATACAGAAGAATTTAAAGTGGTAGTGCAAGAAGCCGGAGACGGAGCACTGACCTTTACAGCACCGGAAGCGGGCAGTGCCCAGACGGACCTGTTTACGGTTTCTCTGGTCGTTGACAAAACGGACTTATTAACTGTCATTGAAGGAGCGAAAGAAATAGACTTAACTCAGTATGTTGATGGAAATGAGAAAACAGCATTTTCAAGTGCTTTAAGCGCTGCAAATACAGTAGCAACAAACTATGAAGATACACTGACTCAGAATGAAGTAGACACAGCAATAACTAATTTAAATGCTGCGAAAGACAAGCTTGTTCCGATAGCAGTGAACGGCATTAAAGTAACAAAACAGCCGACTAAGAAAATTTATGATAAGAAGAAAACATTTGATGCAACTGGATTAGAGGTTGTAGCAACGAAAAACGATGGAAGTGAGGAAACATTATCATCAGATAACTACGAAGTAACATTTGACAGTACAGCAACAGGACCAAAAGAAGCAACTGTAAATGCTACCGTGGATGGAAACTCATATCAGTGTACGATTCCAAATCTGGTAGTTGTAGATGGTGAATCTTTGAATTCTTCTGTTACAGAAGCTACAGAGAAAAAGGATGCTCATAAGTATACAAATACGACAAGGACAGCGTTAGAAGCAGCTTTAGCTACAGCACAAACCGTACAGAATGACATAAAAGCTGCAAATGGAGACAACAGCGCGGAAGCTTCAGGAGAGGCTGTTACTTCAGATCGCGTGGACAAAGCTGCAGCAGCACTGCAGGAAGCGATTGATAATCTGGAAAAGTTGTATAAAATTTCTGTGCCAAAGCCGGCAACAATCAGTGTAAAAGATGAGACAGAATATGAATCTGGCGAGGATGGGACGACAAACTGGGTTTATGTTCCGGTAGCTAGAGCAGTGACAGTAAGTGCAGAAAAAACAGCAGATGGTAAGAATTTTGCGGGCTGGGTATGGAGCAGTAACGAAAAAGATAATATTATCTCCACATCCAGTACGTATACTCTGTATGCGGTAGATGATATGGTACTGACACCTTCTTATAATGAATCAGCAGATACCTCAAAAGAAGAAATTAAACTGATGTGCAGCACAAGCTGGAAGAGCAACAAACGGTCCTTCACAGTAAAACGTTCCGTTCCAAAGAACTGGACAGTAGTTAAGCATGGTGTGGTTATTACAGATGAGAAAGGATATAATACTTATTATTCTGATAATGCAACGGAAAAGAAAGATTTTGGAATCGGAACATACCGGACAAAACATACAGCGTCTAAAACCACAGCAAACAATGGAACATTTGTTGCAAAACTGACCTGTGCTAAAAAAGCTGGATGGTATGCAAAAGCTTATGTTCAGTATAAAGAAGAAGGATCTGACAATGTAATAACCGTATGGTGAGGCTGGATACATGAATAATAAATAACGAAAGAAAGGTGAAAAATATGAAAAAGTATTATGAAGAACCAGACTTTAATACCGTGATGTTTACCGTAAAGGATGTGATCATGACATCTGGTGGCGGAAATAATGCAATGGAAGATTATGATGTCAGTGATGATGCTACCGGAGAGAATAATAACTGGAAAGATAGCACATTAGGCTGGTAATGATAAATAGTCTAAAGGAAAAAAGCGGGAGAGGCATATGAAAAAGAAAACAATCTCAATGCTCATGGGGATTACACTTAGTTTTACAACTGTTTTCGGGGCTGTGGGACCGCTGGGAGTTACGGTATCTGCAGCAGCCGAAGAAGGAGTGACAGATGCAGAGTGCTCAGAAAAGAATACAGCAGCACCGGAAGCAGATGACGTTATTCCAGATGCAAACCAGTACAAATACCAGAAAGATGAACTGGCAGCGTTCTGCCATTTTGGTCCAAATACGTTTAACGAAGTGGAATGGGGGGAAAGTTACGGAAGCAAGTCACCGGCAGATATTTTTACACTAAGCAATGATTTTGATGCTGATACGCTTGTCCGTACCTTACAGAATGCAGGATTCAAAAAGCTGATCGTGACAGCGAAGCATCATGATGGTTTCTGCATCTGGGCAAGCGCTTACACGACTTACGATGTTTCCTCTACCAAATATAAAAACGGACAGGGAGATATTTTGGCAGAGATTTCGGCAGCCTGCACGAAGTACGATATGGATATGGGACTGTATTTGTCACCATGGGATATCCACGAACCGTCTTATGGATATTATGATTCGGATGGTAATGCGACAACGAAAGAAAACGATGTACTGGATTATAATGAATATTACAACAATCAATTAACAGAGATCCTTGGAAGTAAGAAGTATGGAAATAACGGTCACTTTGTAGAAGTCTGGATGGATGGTGCAAAGGGCAGCGGTGCCAATGCACAGGAGTATGACTTTAACAAATGGTTTGCAACGATCCAGAAATACGAAGGAAAAGCAGCCGGATACGATGCAGACTGTCTGCTTTTTGGAGCGAAAGCCTATACAACCGTCCGATGGATTGGCAATGAAAATGGACTGGCATACGAAGATACCTGGTCAAAATCAAAAGCGGATCTGGATGCCAATACACTGGCAAATAATGAAGACAGTACCAATACTTATACAATCGGTTTTGAGGATGGAAACAAATGGACGGTGCCGGAGTGTGACGGACGAATTACATCCGGGTGGTTCTGGGGAACCAAGAAATGTACACCGAAATCGGTCAGCGATCTGGCAAATATGTATTTTGGATCAGTTGGACATAATGCGGTTATGCTTCTGAACGTTCCGCCAAATAACAAAGGAACGGTAGATACTGCGATCTTAAACCGCGTGGAAGAGTTCGGAGAGAACATCCGGGATACATTCCAGAAGAATCTGGCACAGGCGTCTGATGCAGTGATTGAGGCAAGCAGTGTGCGCGGCAATGATACTGCATTTAAACCGGGCAATACTGTTGATGCAGACGATGACACTTACTGGACAACGGATGATGGAAGCAACAGCGGCAGTCTCACCGTAAAATGGAATACGGCAAAGACATTTGACGTGGTATCACTGGAAGAAGCAATCCAGAATGGTCAGCATATCAATAGTTATAAGATTGAATACAAGACAGATGATGACAGCCAGTGGCAGACGCTCAAAAGCGGAGTTACCGTAGGAGCGAAGAGACTGGTCAGAACAGCACCGGTTTCTGCAAAACAGGTACGGATCACGGTCGGCACAACTTCAGGAAAAGTGCCGATGCTCAGTGAAGTCGGAATCTACAAAGCAAGTAAAGGATTTCAGTTAAGCGGTGCAATGCCGGAAGGTATGGAGACAACCAGTGTCAATGATGCAGGTATGAAGTTTTCAGCAACAGGATGGAATCCGCAGACTGGTTCCCAGTATATCAATGGTCAGAATACTTATTCCAACGTAGCAAATGCGACAATGGAATTTAGCTTTACCGGAAGCAAAATTTATCTGCTTGGTACAAAAGATCCGGGACATGGAGAGGCAGATATTTATATTGATGACGTTCTGGTAGGAACGATCAATACAAAGGCATCATCAAGAGCAACGGGTGTTTCAATTTTTGAATCGGACGATCTGGATGATAAGGAACATATATTGAAACTGGTGACGAAGACAAATGCAGCGATCGGAATTGAGGCAGCGGCTGTGATCAACAATGGCGGCGCCGGAATGATCGAGCTGGAGAATTCCGAGTACACGATGAATGAGGACTCGGAACTGGAGATGAAACTTAAACGTATCGGCGGAACAAAAGGTGATGTTACAGTAAGGCTCCAGCCAAATCCGGGAAGTGCGATCCAGGATGATTTTGATACAGAAATGGTACAGGATGTTACCTTTAAGGACGGCGAATCAGAAAAAACACTGGTAGTGGCAAAAACAAGACGAAATACTAACAAAACAGGAAACCGTGTATTCACCATTGAGATGGAGAAAGCTTCGGAAGACAGCAATGTGATCATTGGATTCAATGGCTCCGCAAAGATCACAATCCTTGATAGCGAAACGATTGCGAGTGATTCATTAAAAGATCTGGTCAGTGAATGCAGTTCACTGTACGAACATGCATATGTTTCCGGATGGCAGGAATTTGCCAAAGTACTGACAGAAGCAAAATCTGTTCTGGAAAATGAAAATTCCAGTGTAGATCAGATGACGGCCGCATATGATACCCTGAAGTTTGCAAAAGAAGCTCTGGTTGCAAGAGAAAAGTATACAGAGGCAGATCCGGCTGTGTTTCCAGATGAGGAAGGAAGCAGTGAGATCATAGAGGCAGAATTTGCAACCGAGGTGATCAACAGCCAGGAATCTGATTCAGATCCAAACTGGCCGATGACGGTAGTAAACGGACAGAGCTGGGCAAGCAATGGCGGATTTGTGAACTGTATGGCATACAAAGATGTTCTGAAATATGCTTACAAAGCAGAAAAGCCGGGAATCTATACCATTACCGGAACTTATCGAAGCGGTGCCCTGAATAAAGTTACTTTTTCAGATGAGGCGGGCAGAATAGATGCTGTAACGGCAGAGTGCCCGTCAACAAAAATTAACAACAATCTGACAGTCAGTACATTCAGTGTGGATATTCTGGTGAAAGAAGCAGGAGAAGGGGTGTTGGTACTTACTCCGCCTTCCGGATTCAAAGGACCGCAGCTTGACAAATTAGAAGTTACACTGAAAGTTGCAAAACATACAGAAGATAATCGATTTGTATTTCCAATGCGAAAAGGTCAGTCTGTAGTCCTGGAGGCAGAATCCGCAGAGCTTGTGAATACAGGAACAAACGAAAGCTATCCTTTGCAGATTGCGAAAGGAAGCTGGGCAGGCAATGGTTGGTTTGTAAATTGTATGAACAGCGGGGATAAGATTAAGATTCCATATCACGCAGAAGTAGCAGGTACTTATAAGTTTACAGCAACTTACCGAAGTGGCGGTCCGAGCAACAAATATACATGGTCAGATGAAGCAGGAAACATTACTGCTGGAGAATGTCAGGCAGGATCAAGCGATGTAAGTCAGACCAGAGCGACCGAATTTGAAGTAGAAGTGACAAACCCTGGTAACGGAGTGCTGGTGTTTACCGCACCGCCTACAAACAGTGCACAGACAGATAAATTTGATGTAGAACTGGTTTCTACTAAAGTCAAAGAGACGGAAATTGAAGTGACAGCACCGACAAAATGTATCTATGGAATCGGTGAAGCACTGGATCTGTCCGGTATGCAGGTAAGCGTAAAAGACAGTAATGGCAACACCACTGTTCTTAACGCAGATCAGTATACGGTTTCCAATCCTGATTTAAGCGAGACGGGAGAAAAGACTTTGACCGTGACTTATGAAGGAGTTGAGCAGAATTTTACGGCTGATATCACAATGCAGGTAGTAGACAGAGATTCTCTGGAAAAGGCAATTGATCAGGCGAATGCAGTTAAGAGTAATGGTAAAAAATATACCAGAACAACGACAGAAGCACTGGATATGAGGTTAGCAGCAGCGAACGTTGTACTGAATGATATCAAAGCAGCAAATGCAGAAGAAGGCGCATCTAAGGTAACCACAGATATAGATGCCGCACGCGTAGCAGCCGCATCAAGTGAATTGACAGCCGCAGTTGAAAATCTGGAGCAGCTCTATAAAATTTCCGTACCGACAGCAGCAACGATCACTGCAGAGGAAGGAGCCGAGTCAGAGAGCGGAAGTGATTCCGATGTGAATTGGGTTTACGTGCCAGTGCTGACGAAAGTAACCGTAACAGCACCAGAGATACAGAACAGTCAGAAATTTGTGGGATGGAAATGGGATAAGAATGTAATTTCCACATCTGCTTGCTATATATTTTATGTAGTAGAGGATATGGATCTCACAACTGATTATAGCAATGTAACAATAGAAGATGAAACAATTAGAACATTGTTAAGCACAAGCTGGAACAATAGTGCCAGAAAACGTTCCTTTACAGTGAAACGTTCGGTACCAAAGAAATATACGGTAGTAGAACATGGTGTAGTGATTACAGACCAGCAAGGCTGGGAACAATACTACAACGGTAATGAGGAAGATTTTAAGAAATATGCGATCAGAACCAAAAGGACAAAATCAACCAGCACAGCAAATAATGGTACTTTTGTGGCAAAACTGGCTTGCAAGACTAAGAGTGAAAAGTGGTATGCCAGGGCATATGTTTCTTATCAAAATACCGATGGCAGTGTAAAGACTTATTATTCCGATATTCTGACTTATTAAACCGAACAAATGGGATCTTGTTTGTGCTTTTGACACTGCGTTATTCTGGTTGACCAATCGCCAGAAAAATTATATAATAGAATCACGAATAGTTTCGTGATGGAAGAAGTAATATATCTTAAATTTTAGGAGAAATTTTCAGCGAACTGCGAAAATTTCTCCTTTTTTAACATTACGAACAGAATATGGAGGTGGTAATGTGAAGAAAAAGTGGCTGGTCTGCGGGCTTTGTACGGTGCTGTTACTTACCGGGTGCAGTGCAAAGAGCGGAAAGATCAAATTTGGGGCGGCGCCGCCAGGGGGGTATCTATCATACGTTTGCGACAAATTTTGTGCAGCTTGCATCGGAAAATGGCATGGATGAACTGGAAGTAAAGACAACAGCGGGTTCAGCAGCAAATATCCGTCTGCTCTCTGAAAATTATGTACAGCTTGCAATCGCACAGGAGGATATGGTAGAAGAAGCCAGTTCCGGAACCGAAAAAAATGCATTACAGATTTTGCAGGTGAACGGGATTTCGGAGCGTATGTTTGAAGCGGTCCATCTGAATTATGCCAGCGCTGCACAGAAATTAAAAGATGGAGAGATTGATGCATTTTTCTGTACGGCAGGTATTCAGACAACTGCGATCGAGGAACTGGCAAGACAGTGTGAGATCCGCTTCCTGGAAGTAGGAGAAAAAGAGGCAGAAAAGCTGGAAAAAGCCTATGGCACTTATGCGACTTATGAGATACCGGCAGATACTTACAGCGGTCAGAAGGAAGAAATCCATACCGTATGTGTACAGGCGGTACTGCTGGCAAATGACCGTGTGTCTGAAAATACGGTAAAAGAACTGACCCGGCTTTTCTTTGATAAAAAGGAGGAACTGCACTGCTGGTATTTCTGCTGTTGGTGTTTGCACTGATCCGGAATGTCGGGGAATATTCCGGCAAATTTATGATCTATATGGGCGAGATCAATGACCTTGGTGGTATCTGTCTGTCGCTGTTCCTTGGCATTGCCATGATCACTTTGAAACTCTGGCAACTGGCGTCTCTGGCACTGCCACTGGTGATCCTGCTTGGAGGACAGGTGATCCTGATGTTTGTATTTGCGTATTTTGTGGTATTTAACATTATGGGACGCGATTACGATGCAGCGGTACTTTCTTCTGGAATCTGTGGATTCGGGACGAGAGCATTACTTACGATACGGTAGCAATACCGGAGATTCATGTAAAACATGAGGATGAAGAAAAATAGTCAGAAAACATAAGAACTTCGTATAAGATGATATATTTTATATGAAAGAGAGCCGCAGGAGGGCGAAAAATGAAAAAGAAAATGAAAACAGTACAGAAGCTGATGATCGGAGCAGGATGTCTGCTGGCGGCATTTGCACTTCCGGGCATGGAGAGCCATGCCGCAGAGCCGCAGTACCGGGCACTTCTGGTAACACGCGGTGACTACAAAGGAACCGCAGATGATCTGACACCGGGGCCACAGAATGACGGCGTGAATGTAAGCCGTATGCTTCAGAAGGCGTATGGAAACGACCAGATTGCAATTACCGTAAAGGAAAAAGAGGGAGTAACGACAAAAAGCGGGATTAAAGAGCAGATCCAGGCGGCTTTTGCGGATGCGACAGAGGACGATATCAATTATTTCTATTATTCCGGGCATGGCCAGAAAAATGGACTCAGCCTGGAAATCGGAACAGGTCTTTCAGCCCAGGAATTGTATGACTGTTTTGATGGTATCAAAGGAAAAAATGTCCTGATCCTGGATTGCTGCTACAGTGGGGGCATGACCGGACAGACAAGGAGCATAGGGCTTCAGAGTCTGGAGGAGAGCGTTTCTTATCAGGATGAGGCGGCAGCCTTTGTAGAAAACTTTACGGATGCTTTTGCGAAAGCGGAGAAACAGAAAACGGGCAGACAGAGCAGGACGGCACTTAATAATGAACGCTTCTTTATTCTGACAGCCGCACAGAGCGGGGAACTTTCCAATCAGGTCATAAGAGGGGGCGATCCGGATGAAATGGAAGGTGTGGCATCTTCCTACGGTATTTTTACCGGTGCGCTGGTGTATGGAAGCGGCATCAATGCGGAACTGGCAGAAACGGAACTTGGTGTGGCACAGGCATCCCTTGGCGTTTCACCGGCGGATTTTAATGGTGATGGTGATATTACATTTAATGAAGTGAAGACGTTTGTGCAGAATCACTGCGTTGCCAATCATATGAAAATGTATCCGTCTGACAGCGAAAACGTTTTTCTGCCAACGACGGACCAGCCGGCAGATGCAACTTTTGAAAAGGCAGTGGTGCGGAAAAAAACAGATGGAAGCAGGAATCTGGAAGTTTCTTATCAGGCAGAGAAAAAGGGAACGGCGCAGATTGCCTGGTATTATGCAGAGGATTCCTGGAGTCTGCAACAGCTTCTGTTTCTGGTAACAGAAACAGATAGACTGATGGACTTTGCGGACGGAGCCGGGATTTCCATGCAGGGGCAGGAGGGTGTATCGCTGAAAAAGGGAGATGGAAGCTTTGAGATCCAGTTGACGGAACCAGACGAAGAACTGGAAACCGGATTCTATGGCTGTATGGTGCTGGCAGATCATGCAAAATATGCTTATATGATTCCGTTTGCAGCATCGGCTGCCAAAGATTCCGTGCTGGATGCCATGATCCTGAAAGGAAACGATACTTACGATGCCACATCCGGAGAAGAATGGGAGCTTACGGCAGATTTTGGAAATTATGATACCGAACTGCAGGCAGCACCTCTTATTACCTGTGAAGTGCTGGATGAAGATGGAGATGTGATCCGCACGCTTTTACAAGAAGAGATGGCAGATCTGATCCAGATTGACGGGGATGACGAGGATGTACAGTGCCAGAAGATTGCTTACTGGGACGGACTGGATGCAGCGGGCAATCCGGTGACAGCAGGTACTTATACGGTAAGAGTGACGGCACAGGATGCATCCGGAAGCAGACAGATGCAAAAAACAGTCCGGCTATTCTGGAAAGAAGAACCGGAAACCGGTGAAAGCGAGTCGGAACCGGAGAGCGAAATCGAAAGTGAGTCAGAACCAGAAACCGAAAGCGAAATCGAGAGTGAGGCACAGTCTGAGGCAGAGTCAGAAACGGAAAGTGAATCACAGTCTGAGCAGGAGAGTGAAAAAGAAACACAGAAGGAAACCCAGAAAGAAACAACTGCGGTAACAAAACCAGATACAACACAAAAACCGGCAACTGGCGGTGTTCAGAGTGCAGTAAAGAAAGAAGTACAGGGTATTGCCCTGGCGGTTCGTTCTGCTTTTTCCGGACAGGAAAAGAAAGCGGCAAGTATCGTGATCGGAAAGAAAGAAAGCATTCTGCTGAAAACAGAAATCCTGCCAGCCGATGCGTCGAATAAGAATATAACCTATAAGAGCTCGAACACAAAAGTAGCTACCGTAGATGCCGCTGGAAAAGTAAAAGCAAAGAAAAAAGGAAGTGCAGTGATCACCTTAACTGCCGCAAACGGGGTAAGCCGCAGTGTGAAAGTCACCGTCAAAGATGCACCGAAAAAAGTGACGCTCAATGCCAAAAACAGAACACTGAAAAAAGGAAAGACCTTTCAGATCAAAGCAAAGTTGCCATCAGGAAATGCTGCTTTTGGCATCCGGTATGCCAGCAGTAAGTCAAAGATCGTTTCCGTTGATGCAAAAGGAAAAATCCGGGCACTGAAAAAAGGCAAAGCCGTTATAACGGTGAAGCTTTATAACGGAAAAAAGGCAGCCCTGAAAGTAACGGTGAAGTAATTTGTAAAAACAGTCTAATAAAAGTAAAAAAAGTGTAAACGTGTACAGTAAAAAATACAAGAAAAGAGTCTGTTTCCGTCGTTTCGGAAATGGACTTTTTCTTTTTGTTGTGTTATAGTAAAAATACATGGGTAATCATAAATTAGTAATAAATATTTTAAGATGTCGGGCAGAATTGCAGGAGTACACAGTACGAAGCAGCTCAAAGGCATCCATTGTAAAGTATAATGCTAATTGAATTCCATATATAAGGAATTCCCAAATATTAAGGAGGTATAATAAAAATGGCTAGAAAAATGAAGACCATGGATGGTAACCATGCAGCAGCTCATGCTTCTTATGCATACACAGACGTTGCAGCTATCTATCCTATCACACCTTCATCTGTTATGGCGGAGGCAACAGATGAATGGGCAACTCAGGGAAGAAAAAATATTTTCGGACAGGAAGTTCAGGTAACAGAGATGCAGTCCGAGGCAGGTGCAGCAGGTACGGTACACGGCTCTCTGGCAGCAGGTGCCCTGACAACTACCTACACAGCTTCTCAGGGTCTTCTGCTGATGATCCCGAACCTGTACAAGATCGCAGGCGAGCAGCTTCCGGGCGTATTCAACGTTTCTGCACGTGCACTGGCAAGCCACGCACTGTCAATCTTCGGTGATCATTCCGATATCTATGCCTGTCGTCAGACTGGATGTGCAATGCTTTGCGAATCCAGCGTACAGGAAGTTATGGACCTGACACCGGTTGCTCATCTGGCAGCAATCAAAGGACGTATCCCGTTCATCAACTTCTTTGACGGTTTCCGTACATCTCACGAGATCCAGAAGATCGAAACATGGGATTATGAAGATCTGAAGGATATGGCAGATATGGATGCAATCGATGCATTCCGTAAACATGCACTGAACCCGAACCATCCTTGCCAGAGAGGTTCTGCACAGAACCCGGATATCTTCT
>CAJMMS010000037.1 GCA_905214675.1 uncultured bacterium | reverse complement strand
AAAAGGATTTTTAACAATTCGTCCAAAGGACTGCATAGGGTGGTTTCATTCGTGTAATTATGTGCAATAATTTATTGGATTGCTATAGAAGATAAACGGGTTGAAAATATTAAAAAAGAGACGGAAAAACTAAAGGAAAGAATTTTAAATGGAGAAAGTATAAAATTATCTTCTGGGAAATTTAGAATAGGGATAGAAATTCCAGAAGGTGAATATTTAATTTGTCCGGATGAAAAATCGTTCTTTTTATATAATAAACTGCAAATATATAATGCAAGAGGAACAGAATTGAAGCCTATTTTTTTAAATTCGATGCGCAAAAAGAAGATTAAATTAAAGGATGGATATGTTCTAAAGGCTCAAAGCAGTTTTTGGATAAGCATATAACTTTAATGGAAAGATTTCTTTTTATTGTTTCTAAAGCTTGTTTGGATATTACATAGAATATTGAACAAAATTGTGATGGACTAAGAGTTAAAATTTGCAATAGTATCAAGAAGGATAAAACTTTAGATTATATTATAATCAAAAAAACGAAAAGTGACATACCGTATGTGATTTGATTTTTGAAAAAAATGAATATTCAGAGAAGCAGAGTGGATGAAAAATTATTTATAAGGTTGCGGGTTGACGAACCCTGTAAACCAAAGATATCATTTATCCAGATGGAAGGTGCACATTTCTGTTAAATATATTTTTGGAGGAAATGTAAATGAATGGACTGCGATTTATAAGAACACGTTGTAATTTATCCTTAAGTGAACTTGCAAATAAGCTGGGGATTACCAGGCAGGCACTGAGTTCCTGGGAAAATGGTTATAAAGAAATTCCAAGCCAGAGAAAAGAACAGCTGGTGGATTTTTTTGGAATTGATGCTTCTTATTTTGGAGAAATTTCGGAAAAAGAAAAACAGATTTTATTTGATAAAGCAATGTTCCGGTACGATGAAAACGGAAAACAGACGTATCGCTATAAGCCAAGAGAAGGAGTGATCGATCTGAAAAATGAGAGCATTTATTTTTTTGGCACGACAGAAATCAGCCTGGATGAAGAGTATATTCAGGCACGGCAGAAGAAAGAACAGACATTAAAACGGATAGATACACTTATCAAATGGGAAAATCCTGGCAGCATGTTAAGTGAAATCAGCTGTATAAATCGTGGCTGTGGAATTTATGATAAATTAAGTGAACTCTTAGAAGAGATGAGCCGAAATGAGTCATTACTTAAAATGCCGTTCTTCTATGAAATAGAAGGTATTTTGGAAGCCATGCTCGTAGCATATGGGCAGATGGAAGCAGAGCAGCTCCAGTCACGTTGTGATGTGAAAGAAGATCCTTATGAAAAAGATGTAGAGTGGGTTTTATATTTGGCAGAGAAAATAAAAGAGCATTGGGATGCAAAAAAATTTGCAGTAGAAAAACATAACGAAAAAATGTGGAAAAATTTGGCAGAGTACAGAAAAAGAGAAAAGAAAGAACTGGAGAACACAAAAAAAGAAATAAAAAGCATTGAACAACAGATCGAAGAGGCAGAAGCGAGGCATAAAGAATTTAAAAAAGCACATCCGGAACATTTTTTGGCGAGCTGTGAGTGATACAGAACATTCAAGAATGCTTCTGAAATCCGCCGAAGGCGATATTCTCAAATTAAAGTAATGAAAACAGACTCCTGTATTAAGAAAGAATACAGGAGTCTGTTTTTTGGCAGAGTGGAAAAAAGGATTGACGTTGCAGCCTCGTCTGTTCTATACTAGAGGGCAGAGAAATCAGATGATTAAATGCGGTTTTCAGGCTGCATTTCAGGAGGAATAAAGATGGAAAAGATCATTTTGACCGGCGACAGACCGACCGGAAGACTTCACGTAGGACATTATGTAGGATCTCTGAAACGCAGAGTAGAGCTGCAGAATTCAGGCGAATACGATAAGATTTTTATTATGATCGCAGATGCACAGGCACTGACGGACAATGCAGACAACCCAGAGAAGATCCGGCAGAATATCATCGAAGTGGCACTGGATTACCTTTCCTGTGGACTGGACCCGGAGAAATGTACGATTTTTATCCAGTCACAGGTTCCGGAGCTGGCAGAACTGTCCTTTTTCTATATGAATCTGGTTACTGTTTCCAGATTACAGAGAAACCCAACCGTTAAGACAGAGATCCAGATGCGTAATTTCGAGACAAGCATCCCGGTAGGATTCTTTACCTACCCGATCAGCCAGGCATCCGATATCACCGCTTTTAAGGCAACGACCGTGCCGGTTGGAGAGGATCAGCTTCCGATGATCGAGCAGGCAAGAGAGATCGTCCGCAAATTCAACAGCGTATATGGTGAGACGCTCGTAGAGCCGACCGCTCTGATCCCGGAGAATGAAGTATGCTGCCGCCTGCCGGGTACCGATGGCAAGGCAAAGATGAGCAAATCTCTTGGCAACTGCATTTATCTTTCCGATACAGAAGAAGAAGTCCGCCAGAAGATCATGAGCATGTACACCGATCCGAACCACATCAAAGTATCTGACCCTGGCAATCTGGAAGGAAACGCAGTCTTTACTTATCTGGATGCATTCAGCAGACCGGAGCATTTTGAGCGTTATCTGCCGGATTATAAGAATCTGGATGAGCTGAAAGCCCATTATCAGAGAGGCGGACTTGGAGATGTCAAAGTAAAACGTTTCCTTAACGCCGTTATGCAGGAAGAGCTGGAGCCGATCCGTGCAAAGAGAAAAGAGCTGGAACAGCACATTCCGGAGATCTATGAGATCCTGAAAAAAGGAAGCGAAGAAGCAAGAAAAGTAGCTGCAGAAACGATGGCTGAAGTGAAACGTGCGATGCGTATCAATTATTTTGAAGACGCAGCACTGATCCAGGAACAGTCAGAGCGTTTTGCAGCCAAACATGAGAAATAAATATCAGAAATCAGGCATGTTCTTTTTCTTTTGACACAGGAAGTGTGACCGTAAAAGAAGTACCGAGATTTTCAGCACTGACCACCGTGATCTTACCACGGTGGTTTTTTGCTATGGTCTGAGCAATGGCAAGCCCAAGTCCGTAACCGCCGTCGGTGCGGGCACGCGATTTGTCAGTGCGGTAGAAACGTTCAAACAGATGCGGCAGGTCCTCCTCAGGGATCGCCTTTCCCGTATTGTGCACCGTCAGTCTGATCCTGTCGTTTTCAGATACCAGCGTAACCGTGACTTTCTTGTCATCCGTTTCGCCGCCTGTGGCATTTCCGGCATATTTGCAGGCGTTATCCAGCAAAATAGCAACCAACTGACGGATCTGTGAGGCATCGCCCGCCAGAGAAATATCTTCCGATATATGATCTTCGATCATGACACCCTGCTCAAAAGCGACCGGTTCAAACGTCAGAAGGCAGCCAAGGATCAGGTCACTGAAAGAAAAGGTGCTGTATACCATTGGCGTAGATCTGGCATCGGAGCGAGCAAGAAAGAGCAGATTTTCCACCAGCTTTTTCATGCGGCCGGTCTCTTCCTGCGTGCTCTCCACCCACTGAAGTTCCTCACGGATCGTGGCATCCTTGTGGGAGAGCAGGATCCGAAGGTTGGCGAGGATCACGGTCAGCGGTGTTTTCAGTTCATGGGAAGCATCGGCGATGAACTGATTCTGCTGTTCCCAGGCTGTTTCGACCGGCCTGAGTGCCCAGCGTGCCAGAAAAATGCTGACCAGAAGAAAACAGAGCAGAAAAAGCAGAAGCATAATGACGCACTGAATGACAAGCTCGCCGAGAGCACGCGTTTCCTGGACCGTATCGGCAAAGGCGATTTTTGTGCCTTCCGGTGTATTCTGTTTGATAAAACGCAGCTTCAGATCCGAAAGATAACCCTGATCTTCGGAAACTGCAAGAGCGGCACTTACGGCGGCTTCGGAAAGCGTGTCTGTTACGGTATAGGAGCCGCTGGAACTGGTGTCTGTGATCTCATTGTTTTTGTCCAGTGTGACCAGAAAAACAGGAACCGAATTAAATGCCGGATTGCGTCCGCCGGGACCGAAATCAAGGCTTGGCGGCTGAGGATTCTGTGCATTATTTTCGGAATCCGAAGTTTCAGAGCTATTGTCGGTTTCTGAACCGGAATCCGCTGTGGCAGGATTTGGACTGCCGGGAGCAGGAGCATTGCCGTCTGAGGGAGGTTCTTTCGAACGGGAACTATCCAGCATCTGCCGCATCGCCATTTCACTCTCTGCCCGGAAAGAATGTATACGGGTGAAACAGAACATGCCAAGCACCACGCAGAGAATCACGGCAACCAGTGACATGTTGATGATCACAAATTTGCGTCGCAGTTTTTTGATCATGCCGTTTCCTCACTTTCCAGCCGGTAGCCGACCTTTCGTACCGTTCCGATCGTTACTTTCGAATCCAGATAGTGGAATTTCTTGCGTAAGAACGAAATATAAGCCTCCACATTGTTGCTCTCGGCAGCAGATTCCGCTCCCCAGACCTTCACGATCAGCGTTTCTTTTGAAATCAGGATCTTTGGATTGGACATCAGGATCTTGAGGATTTCAAATTCCTTGTAGCCAAGATGGATGGATTTATTTTTACAGGAAAGATCGTTGCTTGAGAGGTTGAGCGTCAGATCGTCAAAGGTCAGTTCTTCCAGGATGACTTCGCCCTGCCGCCTGGAAAGAGCACGGATTCTTGCCAGAAGTTCTTCCGGGACAAACGGTTTTGTCATGTAGTCATCCGCACCGCTGTCAAGGCCTGTGATCTTGTTTTTGACATCATCCAGAGCCGTCAGCATGATGACCGGTGTGGAGATTTTGGATTCCCGCAGATGGTGTACGACCTCAAAACCATCCATGCCCGGCAGCATCACATCCAGAACGATCACGTCGTAGTCACCGGAAGAAGCATAGGCAAGCCCGTCCCTGCCATCGTAAACAATATCTGCCTGATATCTGGCTTCCTGCATGATCTGCCCCAGTGCATCCGCCAGTCGCTTTTCATCCTCTATAATTAAAATCTGCATAAAATCGCCTCCTGTGTATATAAGTTCGGGCACTGCAAAGCGTGCCTGCGAATATTATTATCATCTATGATGCCATCAAAATTGCTCCGTACGTTGTACTCACGCAATTTTGTAAACATTCGGAATCCGCATATTTACTGCGTAAATAGCTACTTCCTCATGTTTAGCGGGTTACAAGGTCAAATGTCTTATCTTGCAAGCAAGAACGACACTTTGACTTTGTAACCCTGGCATCATCAGTATAACATAAAAAGCTGAAAACAGACTTAAAATCCGTGACAGAAACGGATGTTTCGTTTACAATAGGTTTTGAGTCCGTAAAAAGAGAGGGTAAATAAATTTGCCAGAGACATGCTTGAAACACGAATGGATAAATATAAGATAAAACATAAAATAAAGTAGAAGAAAAGAGGAACAACCATATGAAATCATTAGTGATCGCAGAAAAGCCTTCCGTAGGACGGGACATTGCAAGGGTTCTGCATTGCAGTAAAAATATTCCGGGGGCTCTTGAGGGGGAGAAGTACATCGTCACCTGGGCGCTGGGGCATCTGGTGACGCTTGCAGATCCGGAAGAATACGATAAAAAATACAGCAAATGGGACATGGAAACGCTGCCGATGATGCCAGAGAAAATGCAGCTTGTGGTTATCAGACAGACGGCAAAACAGTATGGTCTGGTAAAAAAGCAACTGTTCCGCAAGGATGTAAATCAGATCATCATTGCGACCGATGCCGGAAGAGAAGGAGAGCTGGTGGCACGCTGGATCCTGGAAAAATCAGAGTGCAGAAAGCCGATCAAACGTCTGTGGATCTCCTCGGTCACGGACAAAGCCATCCGCGAAGGCTTTGCAAACCTGCGTGACGGCAGAGCATACAACAATCTTTACCATGCGGCAAAAGCCAGGGCAGAAGCGGACTGGCTGGTCGGTATCAACGCTACCAGAGCAATGACCTGCAAATACAATGCACAGTTGTCATGCGGCCGTGTCCAGACACCGACGCTTGCGATGGTGGCACAGCGAGAGAAAGAGATCCGCAGTTTTGTGCCGAAAGAATATTATGGCATGCAGATCCTCTCCGGCGGCGTGCGTTTCACCTGGAAAGATGCAAAAAGCTCCGGTTACTGCACCTTCCAGAAACAGAGAATGGATGAGATCGAGAAGAAAGTAAAAGCAGAGATCAAAAGCGGCAGAAAAATGACCATCAAAGAAGTAAAGACGACAGCAAAGAAAACCTTTGCACCGGGGCTTTATGATCTGACGGAGCTGCAAAGAGATGCCAACAAACGCTTTGGATATTCGGCAAAAGAGACCTTAAATATCATGCAGCGGCTCTATGAAAGCCACAAAGTACTGACCTATCCGCGAACCGATTCCAGATACATTACAACCGATGTGGCAGATACCTTAAAAGAACGTTTAAAGGCATGTAGCGTCGGACCTTACCGCAAGCTGGCGGGAAGCCTTTCCATGCGTCCGATCCGCAAAAATGCTTCTTTTGTGGACAACAAAAAAGTGACGGATCATCATGCGATCATTCCGACCGAGCAGTTCGTGGATCTGCAGGCAATGACGAACGAAGAGCGCAAGATCTATGATCTGGTGGTACGCAGATTTCTGGCAGTGCTGCTTCCGGCATTTGAGTATGACCAGACCGTATTTACCGGCGAGCTGGCAGGAGAAAGTTTTACGGCAAAAGGAAAGATCGTGAAGAGCCAGGGCTGGAAAGAAGCCTATGAAAATCTTGGAACGGATGAAGAATGGGAAGAAGCGGATGATGTGGCTGCGGCACCGAAAGAACAGACGCTGCCGTCCGTGAAAAAAGGCGATACCATGCCGGTCGCAAAAGTGACGGTTACAACCGGAAAGACAACGCCGCCGGCTTATTTTACGGAGGCAACCCTGCTCTCCGCCATGGAAAATCCGGTCCGCTACATGGAAAGCAAAGATGCAAAAGCGGCAAAAACACTGGGCGAGACAGGCGGACTTGGCACGGTAGCGACAAGAGCCGATATCATTGATAAACTGTTCAACTCTTTCCTGATGGAGAAAAAGGGAAATGAGATCCATGTGACCGGCAAAGGAAAACAGTTGCTGGAACTGGTTCCGTCCGAACTGAAGAAACCGGAGCTGACGGCAGCCTGGGAAATGAAACTTTCCGGCATTGCAAAAGGAAATTTGCAGGAAAAAGCATTTATTGAGGAAATCAGCGATTATACCGAAGAACTGATCCGTGAGATCAAGGCAGGCACACAGACTTTCCACCACGACAACCTGACGAACAAGAAATGCCCGCAGTGCGGCAAAAGACTGCTCTCCGTCAACGGAAAGAACAGCAAAATGCTGGTATGTCAGGACAGAGAGTGCGGCTACCGGGAAACGCTCTCCAGGACATCCAATGCGAGATGCCCGAAATGCCACAAAAAAATGGAACTGTACGGAAAAGGAGAGGATCAGACCTTTATCTGCAAATGCGGATACAAGGAAAAACTGTCTGCATTTAAGAATCGAAGAGAGAAAGAAGGAGCAGGTGTCAGCAAACGGGATGTGCAGAGCTATCTGAAAAAGCAGAAAAAAGAAGCCGCCGAACCGTTAAACAACGCATTCGCGGCGGCTTTTGCAAAGCTTGATCTGAAATAATGTACAGAGGTTATCCGATCAGTTGCAGGATCATTCCGGCGATCACGGCGATCAGATAGAGAATGCCGGTAATGGCAAAACATTCTTTTTTATTTCTGCTGGTCTTAAACAGGATCACAAGTCCGACACCGGCTCCGGTGCACAGACCGGCAACCGCAGAACCGAAACTGATCGCTCCCTCCAGAAAGAGCTGTGTGATCAGGATAGAGGCTGCACAGTTCGGGATCAGTCCAAGCAGTGCAGTTAGAAACGGCTGGAAGATCGTTCCGTCAAGCAGGACTTTCGAGAGGGATTCCAGCCCGATCCCTTCGATCAGGACATTCAGAACGGCATTGAACACAAGGATAAAAGCAAAAAGCTTTAACGTGTGGTTCAGTGCCGGTTTTACAATACCGTGGTGGTCGTGACAGCCGCAGTGGTCGCAGAGATCCTCGACATGTTTCTGCGGGTGTCTCCATCTGCTCCAGATAAAATCAACCAGATATCCGGCAGGGATGGCGATGATCAGTTTGGCGAGCAGAAGCTTTCCGACAACGCCGGCCTGTTCCGGGTGTGCAAGAAGGATCAGGATCGCCTCATCCGAAGTGGATAAGTACACGGCGATCAGAGTGCCGACCGTGACGATGCCTCCGCAGTAAAGGCTGGAGATCAGGGCAGAGAATCCGCACTGCGGGATGCAGCCAAGCAAAGATGCGATGGCGGGGCCGCCCTTTTTATGCTGGAAAAAGTGTGTCAGCCGGTCGCTGGAATAGTGTTCGAGAGCTTCCAGGATCAGAAATGCCACGAACAGAAAAGGAAGCATGCGCAGACTGTCAAGCAGTGCGTCCAGTGCAGCATCCGAAAATAAAGTTAAGTTCATATGATATCTCCCATATTCAGGTTATGTTTTTTAGTTACCAGGTATCCGGAAAGAGCAGCCTGTGGCATACTTTTTGGATATCAAGCGTGATTATAGCAAAAACATGGAAAAAAGTATAGCATCAAAATAAAAAGTTGGCGAGAAATTGTTGCAGAAATGGACAGAATTTTTATGGGAAATATTGTCAGAATGGTATACAGGGTATATTATGAGTTAAGGAACAAATGAACACAAAACATCACGTATAACTCATAGACAGGCGATATCTGTTCAGGTGAAGGAATTACAAGGAGAAAAACATGCAAACGAGAAGAAAAATGGCATTTATGGCAGTGACGGCACTGTCAGGATGCACGAAAGGAACAGAAAGTAAAAGTGTACAACTGGACCCGGACAATCCGGTTTCGCTGACCGTATGGCATTATTATAACGGCGCGCAGCAGGCAACTTTTGATGAACTTGTCTCAGAGTTCAATGCAACGGAAGGAAAAGAGAAGGGAATCTATGTAGCATCTGTGGTTTTGCGCGGATGAACTTCGTATCAGTCAGATTCTGATCAATCTGATCGGAAATGCGGTAAAATATTCGGAAGAAGAAACCGAAGTGACCTTCACGGCAGAAGAAAAAGAGACGAAAAACGGGCACGCAAGAGTCTGCTTTTCTGTAAAAGATCAGGGAGCTGGCATCAGCCAGAAGGACCAGAAACGGATTTTCAGAAAGTTTGAGCAGCTTGATAATATGGCGGTAAGGCAGCAGGGAACCGGACTTGGACTGGCAATCAGCAACCGGCTGATCCATATGATGGGAAGCGAGATCCAGCTTGAGAGTGAAGAAGGAAAAGGCAGTTGTTTTTCCTTTGAACTGTGGCTGCCTCTGGCAGAACAGAAAGAAGAAAGCAACGATGTCGTTTCCCGTGCAGATTTCGCAGGAAGGATTCTATGAACTGATCCTGATGGATGTACAGATGCCGGTCATGAACGGACTGGAAGCGGCACATCGGATCAGAATGCTGGAAAGAAGCGACAGCAGCAGCGTGCCAATCATTGCCGTCAGTGCCAATGCATTTGAAGAAGATGTCCGCAGGTCGCTTGCAAGCGGAATGAATGCGCACCTTTCCAAACCGATTGAAGTAAAAAAACTCGCGGAAGTGATGAAAGAATTCTTAGTTGTAGTTTCAAAGGAAATATGATATACTCTCAGCAGAAAGTTTCAGGCAGACAGACATGGAAGCTGTCTGGAAATAAAAAAGATTGAGGTGCAGAATGAAAAGAGTATTATTGAAATTAAGTGGCGAAGCACTTGCAGGTGATAAACATATGGGCTTTGATGAGCCGACTGTTACGAAAGTAGCAAAACAGGTAAAAGAGATCGTAGACGCAGGGCTGGAAGTCAGTATCGTGATCGGCGGTGGCAATTTCTGGAGAGGTCGTTCCAGTGAGAACATCGACCGTACCAAGGCAGACCAGATCGGAATGCTGGCAACGGTTATGAACTGTATTTATGTATCGGAGATCTTCCGCTCTGTGGGAATGAAAACACAGATCCTGACACCATTTGCATGTGGATCTTTTACCAAGCTTTTTTCCAAAGACCGTGTAAATAAATATTTTGAAAAGGGCATTGTATCTTTCTTTGCAGGTGGTACCGGTCATCCGTATTTCTCTACGGATACCGCAACTGTGCTTCGTGCCATTGAGATTGAGGCAGATGTGATCCTGCTTGCAAAATCCATTGATGGTGTATATGACAGCGATCCAAAGGACAACCCGGATGCAAAAAAATACGATGAGATTTCCATCCAGGAAGTCATCGACCGCAAACTGGGCGTAGTAGATATGGCAGCGTCCATTCTCTGCATGGAAAATAAGATGCCGATGCTTGTTTTCGGACTGAACGAAGAGAACAGCATTGTCAACACCGTAAATGGCAAATTCAACGGAACAAAAGTTACCGTATAATACCGGAATACAGGAGGAATCAGAAATGGATGAAAGAATTAAAGTATACGATACCAAGATGACAAAATCATATAATAATCTGCTTGATGAGTTTGGAGCAATCCGTGCAGGTCGTGCCAATCCGCATGTGCTGGACCGTATTACGGTTGAATATTACGGAACACCGACACCGATTCAGCAGGTAGGAAATGTTACGGTTCCAGAGCCACGTATGATCCAGATCCAGCCATGGGATGCATCCCTGATCAAAGAGATCTGCAAGGCGATTCAGGTATCTGACCTTGGCATCAACCCGAACACAGACGGCAAAGTGATCCGCCTGGTGTTCCCGGAACTGACGGAGGAACGCAGAAAAGATCTGGTAAAAGAAGTAAAGAAAAAGGGTGAAGGTGCAAAAGTTGCTGTCCGCAATATCAGACGTGATGCAAACGATGCATTCAAGAAACTTGGAAAGGGCAAAGAGGTATCCGAGGATGAAGTGAAAGAACTGGAAGAAAGTGTTCAGAAGCTGACAGACAAATATATCAAGGATATCGACAAGGCAATCGAAGAAAAATCAAAAGAGATTATGACAGTTTAACCAAATCAAGTAAGTCCCCTGCTTCAATTGCGAAAAGCAATAAGCGGTGGGTGGGGACTTGCTTGTATCAGGAGGAGTGCAAGCTCCTTCTGATAAACTGCGGAGCAGTTATTTGGTTATGAGCAAGTAGCAAAGCGGATTGCGAATATCCGCTTGATTCTTAAAAGGTAAACATTAGTTCAAGTCAGACGCATGTAAGACTTGACACGCGACAAATACAGGGATGTTGCAGTGTGGCATCCCTGCTTTTTTGCACACAGGAGGTTTTGTGTATGAATATTCCACAACATGTAGCAATTATTCTGGATGGAAACGGACGCTGGGCGAAGAGCAAGGGGATGCCTCGCAATTACGGACATGTCCGCGGTGCCAAAAATCTGGAAACCATCTGCCGTGATGCGTACGATATTGGAATTAAATATCTGACCGTGTATCTGTTTTCGACAGAGAACTGGAAACGCTCAAAAGAAGAAGTGGACGGTCTGATGAAACTGTTCCGCAGTTATACAAAGACCTGTATCAAAACAGCAAGAGATAACAACATGAAAGTACGCGTGCTTGGTGATCCGACAGCTCTTGCAGACGACCTTCAGGAGAGCCTGCGAAATCTGGTAGAATCTTCCGAAGACAATACCGGACTGAATTTTAATATTGCGATCAATTATGGAAGCCGTGATGAAATCGTGCGTGCGATCCGTCAACTGAGCCAGGATTGTGTAGATGGGGCAGTCCGGCCGGAAGAGATTACAGAAGATCTGTTTTCGGCTTATCTGGATACACGGGAGATTCCGGATCCGGATCTTCTGATCCGCACAAGCGGTGAACTGCGCCTGTCCAATTATCTGCTGTGGCAGTTAGCTTATACGGAATTTTACTTTACAGATGTTCCGTGGCCGGCATTCAATAAAGAAGAACTTTTAAAAGCCATTGAGAAATATAATGGAAGAGAACGCAGGTATGGCGGTGTGAAAGGAGAATGATCGTATGTTTGTAACAAGACTTATCAGCGGGATTGTCCTGGTGGCGGTGGCACTTCTGACGATATGCAGTGGTGGCTGGATTTTGTACGGAACGCTGACAGCAGTTGCGCTGATTGGTGTATTTGAGTTGTACCGGGCAGTAAAAGTGCAGAAAAAGGGTGAAAACCTGCTGGCCATCATAGGATATCTTGGAGTTGTTTCACATTATATGCTTTTGAGTCTGGGATATTCAGGATATGCAATGATGAACCTGATCATTGTACTGATCGCAATGATGTTTGTCTATGTATTTTCTTATCCGAAATATCATGCGGAGCAGGTCATGGCAGCTTTTTTTGGCGTTGTCTATGTGGGTGTGATGCTGTCCTATATCTTTCAGACCAGAATGATGAAAGACGGAGTCTTTCTCGTATGGCTGATTTTTCTGTGTTCCTGGGGATGTGATACCTGTGCTTACTGTGTCGGCATGCTGATCGGTAAACATAAAATGTCTCCGGTATTAAGTCCGAAGAAGTCTGTAGAAGGTGCCATTGGAGGCGTAGTCGGTGCGGCACTTCTTGGAGCGATTTATGCGGCAGTTGTCGGAAGCCATCTGGAAGCAGAGAGTCCGGTCGTTACTTATGCGGTGATCTGTGCGGTCGGCGCACTGATCTCCATGGTAGGAGATCTGGCTGCGTCGGCAATCAAGCGTAATCACAATATCAAAGATTATGGTACTCTGATACCGGGACATGGCGGGATTCTGGATCGTTTTGACAGCGTGATCTTTACGGCACCGGTTATTTATTATTTGTCGGTTTTTATGATGAGATAAATAGATGGTGGAATTGAGGAACAGGAGGAACATATGAAAAATATTGCAGTTTTGGGTTCAACCGGCTCGATCGGAACGCAGACTCTGGAAGTAGTACGTGCAAATCCGGAAAGACTTTGTGTAAAGGCACTGGCAGCCGGTCATAATATTACACAACTGGAGAGCCAGATAAGGGAATTTCATCCGCAGATCGCGGCGGTATGGGAAGAAGAGAAAGCGAAGGAACTGCGGATCCGTACCGCAGATCTTCCGGTGAAGATCGTTTCCGGCATGGATGGACTTCTGGAGATTGCACAGATGGAAGAAGCAGAAGTGCTTGTGACGGCGATCGTCGGCATGATCGGCATCCGTCCGACCATTGCAGCGATCAAAGCAGGTAAGGATATTGCACTTGCAAACAAGGAGACACTCGTAACTGCCGGTCATATCATTATGCCTCTGGCGAAAGAGCACAAGGTAAAAATTCTTCCGGTGGACAGTGAACACAGTGCGATTTTCCAGTCACTAAACGGAGAAAAAAAGACGCAGATTGACAAAATACTTCTGACGGCATCTGGTGGCCCGTTCCGTGGAAAGGATAAGGCATTTCTGAAAAAGGTACAGCTTGAAGATGCCCTGAAACATCCAAACTGGTCTATGGGACATAAGATCACGATCGATTCTGCGAGCATGGTCAACAAAGGTCTGGAAGTGATGGAAGCAAAGTGGCTGTTTGATGTGGATCTGGATCAGATCCAGGTTGTGATCCAGCCGCAGAGTATCATCCACTCCATGGTACAGTACAAAGACGGTGCGGTGATCGCGCAGCTTGGTACTCCGGATATGAAGCTGCCGATCCAGTATGCACTGTTTTATCCGGACCGGGAATATCTGGCAGGGAAACGTCTGGATTTCTGGAGTCTTTCCGAGATTACTTTTGAAAAACCGGATATGGAGAACTTTGAAGGCCTTCCGCTGGCACTTGCAGCCGCAAAAGCAGGCGGCTCCATGCCGACCGTATTCAATGCGGCAAATGAGCGGGCGGTCAGCAAATTTTTGAACCGCAAGATTGGTTTCCTTGACATTTATGAAATCATCCGTACCTGTATGGATGCACATAAAGTGATCGCAGATCCTACGGTAGAGCAGATTCTTCAGTGTGAACAGGAGACCTATGAAATGATTGAAAGCAGGTGGTAAATTGAGCATTATTATAGCATTGTTGATCTTCAGCCTGATTGTTCTTTTTCACGAGTTTGGACATTTTCTGCTTGCAAAGAAGAATGGTATCACGGTTGTGGAATTTTCTCTTGGAATGGGACCAAGGCTCTTAAGCTTTGACAAGGGAGGCACAAAGTATTCCTGGAAGCTTCTGCCATTTGGCGGTTCCTGTATGATGCTTGGAGAAGATGAAGGAACGATGGAGCCAGGGGCATTTGCAGCGGCATCGGTATGGGCAAGGATCGCAGTGATTGCGGCTGGCCCGGTGTTTAATTTTATTCTGGCATTTGTCTTATCTTTGTTCATTATTGGCAGCATCGGTTATGATAAACCGGTGATCCTCCAGGTGAGTGACGGATATCCGGCAGCAGAGGCAGGACTTCAGGAAGGTGATGTTGTCAAAAAGATCAACCATACCAGGATCCATGTGGCAAGAGAAGTGACCAATTATGTGACCTTTCACCAGAAGCAGCCGGTAACGATGACAGTAGAGCGCGATGGCAAAGATGTGACAGTACAGATGGAACCGATGGCAACGGAAAGCGGACGTTATGTTTTTGGAATTTCCTGCAGTGCGAATTATCGTGAAAAATGTGGCATACTGGGAACGTTAAAATACAGTGCCTATGAGGTAAAGTACTGGATACAACTGACGATTGAGAGTATCAAAATGCTTTTTACCGGTCAGGCGAGCATCAATGATATGTCCGGTCCGGTAGGTGTGGTAAGCTATATCGGCGAAACGTATCAGGAATCACAGTCATCCGGTGGATTTTATGTATGGTTGAATATGCTGAACATTTCAATTTTGCTGACTGCAAATCTGGGTGTCATGAACCTTCTGCCAATCCCGGCACTGGATGGAGGCAGACTGGTATTTCTGATCATTGAAGTAATCCGCGGTAAACGTATTGATCCGGAAAAAGAAGGTATGGTACATTTTATCGGTCTGGTTCTGCTGATGCTTCTGATGGTTGTTGTTATGTTTAATGATGTGAGAAAATTATTCTGATAATAAAAGAGACCGTTCGGTTCAAAAGCGCGATCTGCCTGTAGCACAGTTCTTTTCGCAGCCAGGACAGGATGGTTTCTTTTATTTATGTATTTATGAAAATTTTGTGACTGCTCTTGAAAAACAAAAGGGAAACTTTTATAATGAAAAATCATTGAAGGAAATATATGCTTCTAGTGGGCAGTTTATGGAAAGGCAGGGCAGATGAAAAATAAATATTTACATAGATTAGGCTGTTTTGTACTGGCAGGAAGTATGATGCTGACATCCGTACCGGTTACTTATGCAGCGGAGACAGAAATGCAGACAGCAGCCGGGAGTCTGACAGAGGCAGAGGAAGAAACCAGCCAGACAGAAACGGTTATGACAGAAACAAATGCACCGGAGACAGATCAGCCGGAAACGGATCAGACGGAGACAGAGACAAGTACGCCAGATACGCCTGCCGAAACGGAGACACCAGTGTTTGATGAAACGGAGACGCCGCAGAGCGGACAGACGGATGAAACCAGGGATTCTTCGGAAGATCCAGATTCAACGAACAGCGAAGGAAATACAGCAGATATATCTGATAATAAGAAAGTTACGGATATAGAAGATGGCGAGAAAGAAATAAAAAAACCGGATGATGAGACAGTACAGATCGATCATTCAGATGCCGCGTCGGATTACACCTCAAATATTATTGCCGGAAATACGGTATATTTAAGTGAACTTTCTTCAGAATACGGGCTTTCCTTTTCAGATGAATTTGAGAAAGTTATGGATAAGATCGAAGAAGATTACCGGGCATTTCTGGATGATCCGGATGCTTTTACCGCTGAGAACTGGCAGGATGTGCTGGCAGTTTATGTGATGAAATACGCTTCCGATGAAAAGACCGTCACAATGGACAAATCATGCCGGGATGAACTGGAGCAGATTTTTTTCCTGATGAATGTAAGAAGTAATTCTGCAATTTTAAGAAAGCTTCAGAAGGTGCAGGGTGAAACGATAAACGATACGGAAGAAACACAAGAAGATACAGAAGAGCCGGAAACAACACAGCAGAGCGAGAACACCGGGGCAGGTACAGCCACAGGTGTCAGGAGCAACCGGAAGGCATCCGCAGATACTGTGCAGCAGGATACAACGGTAGAGCACACTGCAAATATAAAAAAAGCAGCGGATGAAGATAAAAAAGAAACAGTATCTCAAAAAGAGGAACAGGAAAAAGAATACTATGCACTTACAGCAGAGGATTATGCGATCCTGTATGATATAGACGAACAGCAGAAGGCTGTTCTGGACAAATATACTTCCACGAAATGCAGACAGCTCTGCGCAATCGTCACCGCATCGAAAGGATTTGTACGATCCGAGGCAGGCAGTGATGTCAGCGAAGAACGTGTGGCAATCGTAGCAGCAGCATGCAGCCTGATCGGAAAAGTCGGTTATTTCTGGGGAGGTAAATCTTATGCCATTGGCTGGGATGACCGCTGGGGCGAGCAGCAGACAGTCTCGGCAACAGGAAGTAAAAGTAGTGGAACCATACGGTCTTATGGACTGGACTGCAGCGGATTTGTTGCATGGGCATATTATAATGGACTTGACGGCGAAGATGCAGGTATTGGCAGTCATACGACAACACAGTGGAATGCAAGTGAAATGGTAGACAGCCAGGATGCACAGCCGGGCGATCTGGTCTTTTATCGTCCGGGAAGCGCAGGAGATGACAATCATGTAGGCATTGTGGTTGGTGTCAATGATAATGGAAGCCTGCTGGTTGTGCATTGTTCATCAGGGCAGAATGGAGTTGTGACAGGCGAAGCGTGGTCATCCGGATTCCAGTACGTGAGAAGCCCGCTGAACCTGAAATAATTTAACCAAATCAAGTAAGTCCCCTGCTTCAATTGCGAAAAGCAATAAGCAGT